>NZ_JBSFHN010000002.1:0-129162 GCF_053597115.1 Streptomyces sp. NPDC001515 | reverse complement strand
CGCCTTGGCCCACCGAACCCTCCCTCGATTTGTTCCCCGGTAGATCTGGCCCACCCGGGGGTCTTATTAGTCCGGGGTCGCCCGTGGTTTTTTTTTGGGCCCGCCGCACCGTCCCGGTCAGCCCTGCTCGGCGTGGAGGCTCATCGGGCCGTAGATCTTCGTCCCGTCGTCGAACAGGGTCACCTGGTCCGCCCCGCCGTCGAGGAGTTCCTTCCAGTACTCACCGATCCAGGACTCCGCGTCCCCCTGCGTCGTGAACTCCTCCGGCTGAAGGGCCGGCTCCGTCTCCGTTCCGTCGGACTTCTCGAACCGCCACGTCCACGCCATGTCCGCCTCCTGGATCACGTCTCTGCTCAGTCCGCAGCCTAGGGCCTCGGGTCCGGATCACGCCGACGACCCCGTGCGTGGGTCCTGCCCCGGACGGGCCCCTCCGACTCCGTTCACCCCCACATCGCGCAGCCGG
Organism: Streptomyces sp. NPDC001515; assembly: GCF_053597115.1. Classification (NCBI taxonomy): domain Bacteria; kingdom Bacillati; phylum Actinomycetota; class Actinomycetes; order Kitasatosporales; family Streptomycetaceae; genus Streptomyces; species Streptomyces sp. NPDC001515. The sequence continues at coordinate 128,699 of NZ_JBSFHN010000002.1, read as the reverse complement.
TGCGGGGACGCGGGAGGATCGGGGCGTGGAACTGACACTGCTCGGCACCGGCGCCCCCGACGGGCTGCCCCGGCCCGACTGCCCCTGCGCCGCCTGCGCCGCCGCCCGAGGAGCGGGTGCGCGCGCCGCGACCGCCCTGCTGATCGACGACGCGCTGCTGCTCGACCTGACCCCCGGGGCGGTGTTCGCCGCCGCCCGCGCCGGGCGCTCCCTGACCGGCGTACGGCAGGTGCTGCTCACCCACCCGCACGACGGACCGGCCGTCGAGCTGCCGGCCGGGCTGCCCCCGGCGGGCCGGGTCCCGGACGGGCGGGTGCTGACGCTGATCAGCGGTCACCGGGTGCGGGCCGTGCCGATGGACGCGCCGGGCACCGGCTACGAGGTCACCGCGCCGGACGGCGAACGGCTGCTCTACCTCCCGCCGGGCGGCGCCCCCGCGGGACTGACCGAGCGGGCCTCCCAGCCGTACGACATGGTCGTCGGGGACCTCGTGGGGCGGCCGGACGCGCTGGCCCGGCTGCGGGCGGTCGAGGCGGTCGGCCCGGCCACCGAGATCGTCGCCGTCCATCTCGACCACGACGCCCCGCCCGGCCCCGAGCTGGAGCGCCGGCTGGCCGCGGCGGGCGCGCGGGCCGTCCCCGACGGCACGACGCTGCCCGTCGGCGGCTTCCGGGCGGTGCCCGAGCCGCCCCGGCGCACCCTGGTCACCGGGGGTGCCCGCTCCGGCAAGTCGCTGGAGGCCGAACGGCGCCTGGAGACGTATCCGGAGGTCGTGTACGTGGCGACCGGCGGCGGCCGGGACGGCGACGCGGAATGGGCGGCGCGGATCGGGCTGCACCGGGAGCGCCGGCCCGCCGCCTGGCGCACCGAGGAGACCTGCGAGCTGGCGGAGCTGCTGACGTCCGACGGGCCGCCGCTGCTCGTCGACTGCCTGTCGCTGTGGCTGACGGACGCGATGGACCGGGTGGACGCCTGGGACGAGGCGGCCTGGGCGCGGGGCGGCGAGAGCGCGCTGCGGGAGCGGACGGCCGAGCTGGTCGCCGCCGTCCGCGCCACCCGGCGCACCGTCGTCCTGGTGACCAACGAGACCGGGTCCGGGGTGGTCCCGGCGACGCCGGCCGGGCGGCGTTTCCGGGACGAGCTGGGCCGGCTGAACGCCGCCGTGGCCGACCAGTGCGAGCAGGTGCTGCTGGTGGTGGCCGGACAGGTGCTCGTGCTGCGCGGCTGACGGGCCGGCCGGAAGAACGCCCCCCGGTCAACTGCGGTGCGGACGGCGGCGGGCGCACGGCGGGAGGGTCGAAATCGCGGCGGGTACTGTTCCGCAGGGAGGTTCCCGCGTGGCCGCGCGGTGCGAGGTCGCCGGGGAGCCCCCGTTCCCGTCGGCGGGCCCCGGCCCCCACCCCGTATCGACCCGCGAGGCAGACCCCCGTGAATCTGGACGACTTCTCCGACCTGATCGAACGCCCCGACGGGGGTGTACGGCGCGACGCCGAGGAACGCCGGGAGCGGTTCCTCGTGCCGCCCGGCGCGCTCGGCCGCCTCGACGAACTGGGCGAGTGGCTGTCCGCCGCCCAGCAGTCCGTGCCGGTCCGGCCGGTGGAGCAGGCCCGGGTGGTGCTGTTCGCGGGTGATCACGGGGTGGCGGAGCTGGAGGTGTCCGGGCGGGCGGCCGGCACGGCGCACGAGCTGGTGCGGGCCACGCTGGACGGCACGACGCCGCTCGCCGTGCTGGCCCGCCGGTTCTCCGTGCCCGTGCGGATCGTCGACGCGGGTCTGGACTGCGATCCGGAGCTGCTGCCGGAGTCCGTGGTGCGGACCCGGGTGCGGCGGGGCAGCGGCCGGATCGACATCGAGGACGCGCTGACGGTCGAGGAGGCCGAGCGGGCGGTGCGGCTCGGCATGGCGATCGCCGACGAGGAGGCGGACTCGGGCACCGATCTGGTGGTGCTGGGCGATCTCAGTGTCGGCGGCACCACGGCGGCGGCGACCCTGATCGCGGCGCTCTGCGGCACCGACGCCTCCGTGGTCACCGGACGCGGTGGCGCGGGCATCGACGATCTGGCGTGGATGCGCAAGTGCGCGGCGATCCGCGACGCGCTGCGCCGGGCCCGGCCGGTCCTGGGCGACCAGCTGGAGCTGCTGGCGACGGTCGGCGGGGCGGACCTGGCGGCGATGACGGGCTTCCTGCTCCAGTGCGCGGTGCGCCGGCTTCCGGTGATCCTGGACGGGGTGGTCTCCGCCGCCTGTGCGCTGGTGGGCCAGCGGGCCGCGTTCCGGGCGCCCGACTGGTGGCTGGCGGGCCAGCTGAGCGGTGAGCCGGCGCAGGCCAAGGCGCTGGACCGGATGGCGCTCAACCCGCTGCTGGACCACGGCGTCATCGTCGGCGAGGGAAGCGGCGCCCTGCTCGCACTGCCGCTGGTGCAGGCCGCGGCCGCGCTGGCGGCGGAGCTGCCCGAGCGGGCGCCGGAGAGCGACGAGGAGACCGCCGACGACACGGGCGACGCCGACGACGCGGGCGGCGCGGACGACGGGGAGCCGGAAGCCTAGGGCCTGGAGTCACGCGTACCCCCGGACAGAGCGATTCGCCCCATATGATCGCTTTTCATGGGAGAGGTCCGCATGGCCACCGAGGCATCCACCCACGCCGCGGCCCGGCCGCCGAGCACCGAACGCTCGCGCCGGGGCGCGGCGTTCGCCCTCTGGTACCTGCGCGTCGTGTCGTTCCTCAATTTCCTGAGCGCCGTCTGGGTCACCTTCGGCCAGGACCTGCGCCGCCACAACACGGAGAACTACTTCACTCCGTATCTGCTGACGGCCGGGTTCTCCTCGGGGGTCGTCGCGCTGTTCCTCGCCGTGACGATGCGGCGGCGCAAACGCGCCGCGTGGATCGTCAACATGGTGCTGAGCGGCCTCACCCTGCTGCTCTTCGCGGCGGTGATCGGTTTCCCGGAGATCCGCCGCTACCCGCAGAACTGGATCTCGCTGGCGCTGACCGCCTGCTTCGTCCTCGCCCTCGCGCTCGGGCGGCGGGAGTTCTACGCGAAGGGCGACCGCTCCAACCCGAAGCTGGCCGCGCTGGTGGCGGTCGTCGGGCTGCTGGTCACCTCGCTGATCGCGGCCGGCCTGGTCACCGTCACCAACACCGCGCACGACACGTACCGTTCGACCTTCCTGGACCGCTGGCGCTACGGCGTCCTGCGCCTCGTCTCCGTCGCCTCGGACGACTCCCGCTTCCCCGGCATCACCGCCCCGGGCTGGGTGAACGTCGCCATCAACATCCTCTCCACGCTGCTGCTGATCGCCGTCGTCTACGCGGCGTTCCGCTCCCGGCGCGCGGTCGACCCGCTCACCCCCGAGGACGAGGCGGGGCTGCGCGCCCTGCTCGCCACGCACGGGGAGCGCGACTCCCTCGGCTACTTCGCTCTGCGGCGTGAGAAGAGCGCCATGTGGTCGCCGACCGGGAAGGCCGCGGTCACCTACCGGGTGGTGGGCGGGGTGTCGCTGGCCTCCGGCGATCCCCTCGGGGACCCCGAGGCATGGCCCGGGGCGATCGGGCCCTGGCTGGCCGAGGCCCGCGAACACGGCTGGATCCCGGCGGTGATGGGGGCGAGCGAGGAGGGCGGCACGGTCTACGCCCGGCACGGCATGGACGCCCTGGAGCTGGGCGACGAGGCGATCGTGGAGACCGCCGACTTCACCCTGGAGGGGCGGGCGATGCGCACGGTCCGCCAGGCGTACAACCGGGTCAAACGGGCCGGTTACGAGGTGACGGTGCGCCGGCACGCGGACATTCCGGCGGCCGAGATGGCCGAACTGGTGCGCCGCGCCGACGACTGGCGCGACGGCGCCACCGAACGCGGCTTCTCGATGGCGCTGGGGCGGCTCGGCGACCCGGCCGACGGGCAGTGCGTGATGCTGGAGTGCCGGGACGCGGGCGAGGACGGGCGCCCCGGCGCACTGCGCGCCCTGCTGAGCTTCGTGCCCTGGGGCCCGGCCGGCCTCTCGCTGGACCTGATGCGCCGTGACCGGGACGCCGAGAACGGGCTGATGGAGTTCATGGTCATCGAACTCCTGCGCCGGGCCGGGACGATCGGGGTCACCCAGGTGTCGCTGAACTTCGCGATGTTCCGCTCGGTCTTCGAACGCGGCTCGCGGCTCGGCGCCGGTCCGGTGCTGCGGCTGTGGCGCTCGCTGCTCAGCTTCTTCTCGCGCTGGTGGCAGATCGAGTCGCTGTACCGCGCCAACGCCAAGTACCGGCCGATCTGGGAGCCGCGCTACCTGCTCTTCGAACGGAGCGCCGACCTGCTGCGCATCGGCGTCGCCGCGGCCCGCGCGGAGGGCTTCCTGGAGGCCCCCGGACTGCCCAAGTGGCTGCACCGCTCGCAGCTCGGACCGCGCGAGTGAGGGTACCGGCGGTCGTCGGCCGGGCGGCGCGGGCCGAATGGGGGCCGCTGTGGGCGACCGTACGGCCGGCACTGGCCGAGCGGCGGCTGCGCGCCGTGCCGATGACGCTCGCCGCGGTCGCCCTGACCGGGCTGCTCCAGGTGGTGCAGAACCGGTCCTGGGGCTACGGCCCCGTGCAGACCCTCGGGGCGGTGCGCGCCGAGGACCCGCTCTGGGCGGCCCTGCTGCGGACGCCCCTGTCGCTGTTCGTCCCCGCCCTCGATCTGCCGGTGTGGGGCGCGCTGGCCCAGATCCTGCTGGTCTTCGGGACCGCCGAGATCGGTCTCGGCCGGTGGCGGACGCTGCTGATCGCGTACGTCGCGACGCTGGCCGGGACGGTGTACGCGCGGATCGGGGTCGCGCTCGGCCCCGACGCCTTCCTGGGCCTGCCCGGCAGCGCCGCCCTGATCACCGACACCGGCCCCTCCGCCGCCGTCGTCGCCCTGGCGGTCTGTGTGTGCCGCGCCTACCGGGCCCGGTTCACCGGGGCCCTGGTGATCGCCGCGATGGTCGCCGAGGTCGTCGTCGAGGACAACCTGGCGGGCCGGGAGCATCTGGCGGCCGTCGTGGCGGCGCTCGTCCTGTGCGCGGTGCCGGCGGTGCGGGTGCGGCGGCCTCCGCCGCGCCGTCAGGGCTTGGACGGGGGAGCGGGGACGCGGTCGGGGGCTCCGCCGATCAGGTCCTGGAAGCGGCGGCGCGGTCCGGCCCAGCGCACATCGTGGTGGTAAGCGCGCAGCACCGCGCGGGAGCGGGCGCGGTGGCGGCGGCGGTAGAAGCGCCGGGCCCACGGCGAGGTGGGCCGGGCCAGCCGGACCGCCCCGACGAGGGCGACGAACGGGACGAGGGTGCCGACCACCGCCATCCGCGCCTTGCCCTTGAACAGGGTGATCAGGACGAAGCCGAAGTTGACCAGGAGCGTGAGGACGGCGCCGAGCCGGTTCTGCTCCTGGTCGTCGGTGAGGCCGTCCACCCCGAGCGGGGAGAAGCCGCCGAGGACCAGCAGGACGAGCGCGGCGGTCAGGACCACCATCTCCACGCTCTGCCGGCCCTCCTCCGTCCAGTACACGTCGTCCAGGTGCAGGATCAGCGCGAACTCGTCCAGCACCAGCCCGGCGCCCACCCCGAACAGGACCGCGCAGATCCCGGCCGCGACGCCGTGCTGCCCGCTGGCGACCGCACCGAATCCGCCGATCACGCTCAGCACCACCCCCGGCACCACGTGGTGGATGTGCATCCCGCCGGGGGTGATGTTGCGGAAGGGCCCCTTCCCGGCCCGGATCATCCGCGTGACGACCCGGGTGACCGCGAAGGTCAGCACGAACGCGGCCAGGGCCAGGAGCAGGGGCAGCTTCCCCGGCTCGACGATGTCGCGGACGAACCAGTGACCCATCCCACCCACTCCCGATCAACCGCATTTGCCCGCATACGCAGGGTTTCGTCCCAATCTAGCGGTCGGGGCGGCCGATTAGCCTGCGGGCCGTGACCTCCCTGAACAGCCACGGGCTGCGCTTCGCCTTCGGCACCCTCACCGTGCTGCCCGTCCGCGTCACCCGCTGGGACCGGGACACCGCGCGGTCCGGCATGCTCTGCGCCCCGCTGGCCGGCCTCGCCGTGGGGGTGCTCGCGGCGCTGCCCGGCTGCCTGCTGCTGCTCTGCGGCGCGGGCCCGCTCCTGGCCGCCGTCGCCTCGGCCGCGCTCCCGGCGGCCCTCACCCGGGGCCTCCACCTTGACGGACTCGCCGACACCGCCGACGGACTGGGCAGCGGCCGGCCGGCCGACGACGCCTTGCGGATCATGAAGCAGTCGGACATCGGCCCCTTCGGCGTGATCACCCTGCTCTTCGTGCTGCTCGCCCAGGTGGCGGTCCTCCAGCAGCTGTACGCCCGGGGCTGGGCCGAGGGCGCCGCGGCGGCCGTCGTCGCGGCCGTCACCGCCCGGCTCGCGCTCACCCTCGCCTCCCGGCGCGGGGTGCCGGCCGCCCGCCCGGACGGACTGGGCGCCGCCGTCGCCGGCACGGTCCCGCCGGTCCCCGCCGCGCTCTGCGCCCTCGCCGCGGTGGCCGGGTGCGCCGGGGCGGGCGCCCTCCTCGGCGGGTCCGGGGCGCCCCACCACGCCCTGGCGGCGCTGGCGGGCCTGGCGGCGGCGCAGCTGCTGCTGCTCCACTGCGTGCGGCGGTTCGGCGGGGTGACCGGCGATGTGTTCGGCTCGCTCGCGGAGACGGCGGCGACGGTGACGCTGGTGGCACTGGCCCTGGGCTGAGCCGCTCTCAGGCCCCCGCCGCGCAGCTCTCGCGCCAGGCGTCCAGGTCGTACCGTTTGCGCAGGGAGCTGAGCCCCAGCTCCCGGGAGCGCTCGCAGAACCGGGCCGACGCCAGCTCGTACTCGACGTGGTAGACCGGCTTGCCCGCCTCCACGAACGGGGTGAGCTTCTCGCACTCGTCGTACTGGGCGCACTGCTCGTTGACCGCGAAGTCGAAGTCGCCGACCAGCTCGGGAATCTGCGGCAGATCGTTCTTCAGACCGACCGCGAGGCCGTGGCGGTGGGCGATGCGGGCGACCAGCCGGTTGTAGCGGAGCTGGTCGGCGGCGGTCAGCGGGAAACCGGTCGGATTGCGGTAGCCGTCCATGTTGTCCGGCTCGACCGCGTCGAAGCCCTTCTTCGCGCACATGGCGATCCGGCTCTCCATCAGCGGCTCCAGGACGTCCACCCGCCGGATGTCGAGCCAGCGCTCCCCCTCCCAGCCGTTGCCCCGGCCCAGGAGCGCGGTGGGGAACCGGGCCGCGTCCGGGCGGAACTCCTCCCAGGCGCCGGTGGACAGATAGCAGATGACCTTGCGGCCCGCCCGGTGCAGCGCCGCCACCTCGGCGGCGTCGCGGTCGAAGCCGTCGACGTCGTACACCGGCACGTCCACCGAGGTGTCCAGCCGGCCGGAGAGCTGCCACTGCCAGTCGGTGCCCGGCTCGGGCCGCCAGCGCGCGGACGCGGGGCCTCCGGACGGGTCGGGCGGCGAGGCGGTGCGGGGCGCCGCCGTGCAACCGGCCAGCATCGCCAGAAGAATCAGTACGGTGGCGGACCGTACGGCCCCGCCGGTCCGGGGTGCGGTCACCCGGTCGTGCATCGTTCCCCCTCGTCGTCCGACCGCCGCCGAGGCCCGGCCGCCGGTCGTCCCGCCCGGGACGGACGGCCCGGGGACGACCACCGTACGGCCCCCGCTGGGTACGGACCCACCGCGCCGTAATCGGGCAGCAAAGGCGCGCGTAGGCTCATTCCCGGCACATTCGGGGGCGTCTACGATGCGCCGGGCACGGTCGCCCACCCCCTCGACCGACACAGAACTCAAACGGAAGCGAGATTTCACCACCGTGACTGCTCTCACTCTCAGCACTGCCGGTGCGGCGACGCTGCGCGCCGACGCGCTCGTCGTCGGCGTCGCCAAGGGCTCCAAGCCCGGAGACCTGGTCCTCGCACCGGGCGCCGAGGCCGTGGACAAGGCGTTCGGCGGGAAGCTCGCCACCGTCCTGCGGACCCTGGGCGCCACGGGTGCGGAGGGCGAGCTGACCAAGCTCCCCGCCCCCGAGGGGCTGAAGGCCCCGGTCGTCGTCGCGGCCGGTCTCGGCCCGGCCCCGGAGAAGGACGCCGGGTACGAGGCCGAGGCGCTGCGCCGGGCCGCGGGCTCCGCCGCCCGCTCGCTCACCGGTGCCAAGAAGGCCGGCTTCGCGCTGCCCGCCGCGACCGTCGAGGACGCCGCCGCCGTCGCCGAGGGCGCGCTGCTGGGCGCGTACGCCTTCACCGCCTACCAGGCCGGCGAGAACAAGCTCGCCCCCAAGGGCGACAAGCCCGCCGCCAAGCTGCCGCTGGCCGAGGTCGCCCTGCTGGGCGCCAAGCCCCGCGACAAGGCGTTCAAGGCCGCGGCCGAGCGCGCGATCGCGCTGGCCGAGGAGATCAACCGCGCCCGCGACCTGGTGAACACCCCGCCGAACGACCTGTACCCCGAGTCCTTCGCCGCCGTGGCCACCGCCGCGGGCAAGGAGCACGGCATCAAGGTGCAGGTCCTCGACGAGAAGGCGCTCGTCAAGGGCGGCTTCGGCGGCATCCTCGGCGTCGGCCAGGGCTCGGCGCACGGCCCGCGCCTGGTGAAGCTCGCCTACACGCACCCGAAGGCGGAGAAGACCCTGGCCCTGGTCGGCAAGGGCATCACCTACGACTCGGGCGGCATCTCGCTGAAGCCGGCCGGTCACAACGAGACGATGAAGTGCGACATGGCCGGCGCCGCCGCCGTCTTCGCCACCGTCGTCACGGCCGCGCGCCTCGGCCTGAAGGTCAACGTCACCGGCTGGCTGGCGCTCGCCGAGAACATGCCGTCCGGCAGCGCCACCCGCCCCGGCGACGTGCTGCGCATGTACAGCGGCAAGACCGTCGAGGTCCTCAACACGGACGCCGAGGGCCGGCTGGTCCTGGCCGACGCGCTGACCCGCGCCTCCGAGGAGAAGCCGGACGCGATCGTCGACGTCGCGACCCTGACCGGCGCCATGGTGCTGGCCCTGGGCAACCGCACCTTCGGGATCATGGCGAACGACGACGCCTTCCGCACCTCGATCCACGAGATCGCCGACGAGACCGGCGAGGCCGCCTGGCCGATGCCGCTCCCGGCGGACCTGCGCAAGGGCATGGACTCGCCGACCGCCGACATCGCCAACATGGGCGAGCGCATGGGCGGCGGCCTGGTGGCCGGGCTCTTCCTCAAGGAGTTCGTCGGCGAGGGCATCGCCTGGGCGCACCTGGACATCGCCGGCCCGGCCTTCCACGAGAGCGCGCCGTACGGCTACACGCCCAAGGGCGGCACCGGTGTCTCCGTGCGGACCCTGGTCCGGCTGGCCGAGCGCACCGCCGACGGCGACCTCGGCTGAGCCCGCTCCTCCCGTCATCCGCGGCCCCGGGCATACGTCCGGGGCCGCGGGTGTTCACCCCACGGCTCCCCTGCGGGGCGCGGGCGGTTTCGCTCTAGACGAAACCCGGCCGGAGCGGCCCGCCCCCACGCAGCGGCGACCGTCCGGGACGGACGATCATCCGTCCCGGACACGGGCCCCGCGTCCCGCTCACCGTCAACAAGTGCGAAGATGGGTTCTCGGCAGGACAGGGCCCCCACCACAGGGCCGAAGACAAAGCGGCCGAACACCAGCCGACCGGCCGGTCACACCCCGAGGACGGGGCCCGGCGTACGGCGCACATGCATGGAGGACGTGACGTGGCGAACGACGCCAGCACCGTTTTCGACCTAGTGATCCTCGGCGGTGGTAGCGGCGGGTACGCCGCGGCCCTGCGCGGAGCGCAGCTGGGCCTGGACGTCGCTCTGATCGAGAAGGGCAAGGTCGGCGGCACCTGCCTGCACAACGGCTGCATCCCGACGAAGGCGCTGCTGCACGCCGGCGAGATCGCCGACCAGGCGCGCGAGGCCGAGCAGTTCGGTGTCAAGGCCACCTTCGAGGGCATCGACATGGCGGCCGTCCACAAGTACAAGGACGACGTGATCTCGGGCCTGTACAAGGGTCTCCAGGGTCTCGTCGCCTCCCGCAAGGTGCACTACATCGAGGGTGAGGGCCGGCTCTCCTCCCCCACCTCGGTGGACGTGAACGGCCAGCGCATCCAGGGCCGCCACGTGCTCCTGGCGACCGGCTCCGTGCCGAAGTCGCTCCCGGGCCTGGAGATCGACGGCAACCGGATCATCTCCTCGGACCACGCGCTGAAGCTGGACCGCGTCCCCAAGTCCGCGATCGTGCTGGGCGGCGGCGTCATCGGCGTCGAGTTCGCCTCGGCGTGGACCTCCTTCGGCACCGACGTCACGATCATCGAGGGCCTGAAGCACCTCGTGCCGGTCGAGGACGAGAACAGCTCCAAGCTTCTTGAGCGCGCCTTCCGCAAGCGCGGCATCAAGTTCAACCTCGGCACGTTCTTCCAGAGCGCCGAGTACACGCAGGACGGCGTCCGCGTGACCCTCGCCGACGGCAAGACCTTCGAGGCGGAGGTGCTGCTGGTCGCGATCGGCCGCGGCCCGGTCTCGCAGGGCCTGGGCTACGAGGAGGCCGGGGTCGCCATGGACCGCGGCTACGTCCTGGTCGACGAGTACATGCGGACCAACGTCGAGACGATCTCCGCCGTCGGCGACCTGGTCCCGACGCTCCAGCTGGCGCACGTCGGCTTCGCCGAGGGCATCCTCGTCGCGGAGCGGCTGGCCGGTCTGAAGACCGTCCCGGTCGACTACGACGGCGTCCCCCGGGTCACGTACTGCCACCCCGAGGTCGCCTCCGTCGGCATCACCGAGGCCAAGGCCAAGGAGCTCTACGGCGCGGACAAGGTCGTGGCGCTGAAGTACAACCTCGCGGGCAACGGAAAGAGCAAGATCCTCAAGACCGCGGGCGAGATCAAGCTCGTCCAGGTCAAGGACGGTGCCGTGGTCGGCGTCCACATGGTCGGTGACCGCATGGGCGAGCAGGTCGGCGAAGCCCAGCTGATCTACAACTGGGAGGCGCTGCCGGCCGAGGTCGCGCAGCTCATCCACGCCCACCCGACCCAGAGCGAGGCGCTCGGCGAGGCCCACCTGGCCCTGGCCGGCAAGCCCCTGCACTCCCACGACTGACCGGTCGACCCGGGCGCGACGACCGACCACTTCCGCATTTTCGTTAGGAGCAACTGAAACCATGTCGGTTTCCGTAACCCTTCCGGCGCTCGGCGAGAGCGTCACCGAGGGCACTGTCACCCGCTGGCTGAAGGCCGAGGGCGAGCGCGTCGAGGCCGACGAGCCGCTGCTCGAGGTCTCGACCGACAAGGTCGACACCGAGATCCCGGCCCCCGCCTCCGGCGTCCTGGCCTCGATCAAGGTCGCCGAGGACGAGACCGTCGAGGTCGGCGCCGAGCTGGCCGTCATCGACGACGGCACGGGCGCGCCGGCCCCCGCCGCGGCTCCGGCCGCCGAGGCCCCGGCCGCTCCGGCGCCCGCCGCCGAGGAGGCCCCCGCCGCCGCCCCGGCCCCCGCGGCCGAAGCCCCGGCCGCCGCCCCGGCCGGTGGCGCCTCCGGCACCGACGTCACCCTTCCGGCGCTCGGCGAGAGCGTCACCGAGGGCACCGTCACCCGCTGGCTGAAGGAGGTCGGCGAGGAGGTCACCGAGGACGAGCCTCTGCTGGAGGTCTCCACGGACAAGGTCGACACCGAGATCCCGGCCCCGGTCTCCGGCGTGCTGCTGGAGATCGTCGTCGGCGAGGACGAGACCGCCGAGGTCGGCGCCAAGCTGGCCGTCATCGGTGCGGCCGGTGCCGCTCCGGCCGCGGCCCCGGCTGCCGCCGCCCCGGCCCCCGCCGCGGCTCCGGCTCCGGCCGCTCCCGCCCCCGCTCCGGCTGCTCCGGCTCCGGCTCCGGCCCAGGCCGCCCCTGCGGCTCCCGCCGCCCCGGCACCGGCTCCGGCCGCTCCCGCCCCGGCTCCCGCCGCTCCGGCTCCGGCCGCGGCTCCGGCCCCGGCCGCCCCGGCCGCGACCTCCGGTGACGACGGCGCGTACGTCACGCCGCTGGTCCGCAAGCTCGCCGCCGAGAACGGCGTCGACCTGGGCGCGGTCAAGGGCACCGGTGTCGGTGGCCGCATCCGCAAGCAGGATGTCGTCGCCGCCGCGGAGGCCGCCAAGGCCGCCGCTGCCCCGGCGCCCTCCGCCCCTGCGACCGCCGGGGGCCCTGCCGCCTCCAAGGCGCCGAAGCTGGAGGCCAGCCCGCTGCGCGGTCAGACGGTCAAGATGACCCGCATGCGCAAGGTCATCGGCGACAACATGATGAAGGCGCTGCACTCGCAGGCCCAGCTGACCTCGGTCGTCGAGGTCGACGTCACCAAGCTGATGAAGCTGCGCGCCCGTGCCAAGGACGCGTTCGCGGCCCGTGAGGGCGTCAAGCTCTCCCCGATGCCGTTCTACGTGAAGGCCGCCGCCCAGGCGCTGAAGGCCCACCCGGTCATCAACGCCCGGATCAACGAGGACGAAGGCACCATCACGTACTTCGACTCGGAGAACATCGGCATCGCCGTGGACGCCGAGAAGGGTCTGATGACCCCGGTCATCAAGGGCGCGGGCGACCTCAACATCGCCGGCATCTCGAAGAAGACCGCCGAGCTGGCCGGCAAGGCCCGCGGTGGCGGCCTGACGCCGGACGACATGTCCGGTGCCACCTTCACCATCAGCAACACCGGTTCGCGCGGTGCGCTGTTCGACACCGTCATCGTGCCGCCGAACCAGGCCGCCATCCTGGGCATCGGCGCCACCGTGAAGCGTCCGGCCGTCATCGAGACCGCCGAGGGCACCGTCATCGGCGTCCGCGACATGACGTACCTCTCGCTCTCCTACGACCACCGTCTGGTGGACGGCGCCGACGCCGCCCGCTACCTGACCGCGGTCAAGGCGATCCTGGAGGCCGGTGAGTTCGAGGTCGAGCTCGGCCTCTGAGCACCCCGGTTGTAACCAGCCTCACCAGCGGCGCCCCCGTCCGGTCCACTCCCGGGCGGGGGCGCCGCCGTATTGTCTAGACACCACCGGTCGCTCCGGCCGCCGAGTTGGTGCAGGCAGCACCGGTTTGCCCCGAAGGAGCCCCTCATGACCCCGCCCGTCGTCCACTCGCTGCGCGAACAGATCCGCGAGCACATCGTGGAGGGGATCGTCAGCGGGCGCTGGAAGCCGGGTGAGCGGATCGTGGAGCGGCGCATCGCCACCGAGCTGGAGGTCAGCCAGACGCCGGTGCGCGAGGCGCTGCGCGAGCTGGAGACGCTGCGGCTGATCGAGTCGGCGCCCAACAAGGGCGTCCGGGTCCGCAACCTCACCGCCGCCGATCTGGAGGAGAGCTACCCGGTCCGGGCCGGTCTGGAGCAGATCGCCGCCGAGCTGGCGGCCCCGGGGCTCGGCGAGGACTGCTCGCTGCTGGCCCCGCACGTGGCGGCGCTGTACGAGGCGGACCGGCTGGCCGACGGAGAGGCCCAGGTGCGCCACACGGTCGGCTTCCACCGGGAGATGGTCCGGGCGGCCGGCAACGCGGTCCTGCTGCACACCTGGGAGGGGCTGGGCATCGAGGTGTTCACGGCGCTCTCGATCCGCTGGCTGGGCACGGTCCAGAAGTCCTACGCCGAGGAGCACGAGGCGCTCATCGAGGCGTTCCTGCGGAAGGACCCGGACATCGGGCCCCTCGTGAAGGCCCATGTGCTCGGCTGCGCGCCGCGCGCCTGAGCCCCGTCCGCGCCCCCGAGGCCGCCGTGACCGGCGCGCGGGGTGATGCGCATGTGTCGCCGGGGCCGCTCTCCTGTGCGGATGACCGCCCCTTTTGACCGATAAATCCCGTCACTCCGTGCCCCATTTCGCGGCACCGCATGCCACTTTCTTCATATCGAGAAGTTTTGCCGTTCACCCTTTGATCGATCATCGATCGGCGTCTTACAGTTCACTCCGCGGGCCCACCGGCCCCATCGCCCTGTCCTGCCAGTCAGGGACTTCTCCACCCCCCTCCTCACCGGAAGGCGGCGATCATGACCGACCCCGTAGGAAAGCTTCCGAGCGAGCTCGACCAGCTCCCGGACCGCGACCCGGAGGAGACCGCTGAATGGGCGGCCTCCCTGGACGCCGTCACCAAGGCGGCGGGCCCGCACCGTGCCGCGTACCTGATGCGCCGCTCGCTCCAGCACGCCGAGGGCGCCGGTCTCGCGCTGCCCAAGCTGCTGGAGACCGACTACGTCAACTCCATCCCCACCGCCGCCGAGCCCGCGTTCGACGGCGACCTGGAGATGGAGTCGCGGATCACCGCGTGGAACCGCTGGAACGCGGCCGCGATGGTCACCCGTGGCGCCCGCTACGGCGTCGGCGGCCACATCGCCACCTTCGCCTCGGCGGCCTGGCTGTACGAGACCGGCTTCAACCACTTCTTCCGCGGCAAGGAGGGGGACGGCTCCGGCGACCAGCTGTACGTGCAGGGCCACGCCTCCCCCGGCATCTACGCCCGCGCCTTCCTCGACGGCCGGCTCAGCGAGCAGCAGCTCGACAACTTCCGCCAGGAGGCGGGCGGCGACGGACTGCCCTCCTACCCGCACCCCCGGCGGCTGCCCTGGCTGTGGGAGTTCCCCACGGTCTCCATGGGCCTCGGCCCGCTCTCGGCGATCTACCAGGCGCGCTTCAACCGCTACCTGACCGGCCGGGGCATCAAGGACACCTCGAACTCGCACGTCTGGGCCTTCCTGGGCGACGGCGAGATGGACGAGCCCGAGTCGACCGCCGCCCTCGCGCTGGCGGCCCGCGAGAAGCTCGACAACCTGACCTTCGTCATCAACTGCAACCTGCAGCGCCTCGACGGTCCGGTCCGCGCCAACTTCCGCGTCGTACAGGAGCTGGAGGGCGCCTTCCGGGGCGCCGGCTGGAACGTCATCAAGACGCTCTGGGGCAACGCCTGGGACGAGCTGTTCCAGCTCGACACCACGGGCGCGCTGGTCCGCCGGCTCCGCGAGGTCCCGGACGCGCAGTTCCAGACGTACGCCACCCGCGACGTCGCCTACATCCGCGAGCACTTCTTCGGTGCCGAGCCCGCTCTGGCCGAGCTGGCGAAACTGCTCACCGACGCGAAGATCGCCGAATGTTTCTACACCTCGCGCGGCGGCCACGAGGCCCGCAAGGTGTACGCGGCCTACCGCGCGGCCGTCGAGCACAAGGGCGCGCCGACCGTGATCCTCGCCCAGACGGTGAAGGGCTTCACGCTCGGCAAGGGCTTCGAGTCCAAGAACGCCAACCACCAGATGAAGAAGCTGTCGATCGACGAGTTCAAGAGCATGCGCGAGCTGCTCGGCCTCCCGATCCCGGACAGCGCCTTCGTCGACGGCCTGGTGCCCTACGGCCACCCGGGCGCCGACTCCCCCGAGGTCCGCTACCTCCAGGAGCGCCGTGCCGCCCTCGGCGGCCCCGCCCCGGCCCGCCGGGTCCACGCGGTGGCGCTGCCCGAGCCCGAGGAGCGGGCGTTCGCCGCGCTCAAGAAGGGGTCCGGCAAGCAGGAGATGGCCACCACCATGGCCTTCGTCCGCCTGGTCAAGGACCTGATGCGGGACAAGCAGACCGGCAGGCGCTGGGTGCCGATCGTCCCGGACGAGGCCCGCACCTTCGGCATGGAGTCGCTGTTCCCCTCGGCCGGCATCTACTCGCCGCTGGGCCAGACGTACGAGCCGGTCGACCGCGACCAGCTGATGTACTACAAGGAGGCCAAGGACGGCCAGATCCTCAACGAGGGGATCACCGAGGCCGGGGCCATGGCCGACTTCATCGCCGCCTCCACGTCGTACGCGACGCACGGCGAGACGATGATCCCGTTCTACATCTTCTACTCGATGTTCGGATGGCAGCGGACCGGCGACCAGATGTGGCAGCTCGCCGACCAGCTCGGCAAGGGCTTCATCGTCGGTGCCACGGCCGGCCGCACCACGCTGACCGGTGAGGGCCTCCAGCACGCGGACGGCCACTCGCACCTGATCGCGGCCACGAACCCGGCGTCGCTCAACTACGACCCGGCGTTCGCGTACGAGATCGCGGTCATCGTCAAGGACGGCCTGCGGCGGATGTACGGCCCCGAGGCCGAGAACGTCTTCTACTACCTGACGGTCTACAACGAGCCGAAGCCGCAGCCCGCGATGCCCGAGGGCGTCGAGGAGGGCATTCTCAAGGGCCTGTACCGCTTCAAGGAGGGCGCGCCCGCCAAGGCGAACGGGCCGCGCGCCCAGCTGCTGGCCTCGGGCACGGCGATCCACTGGGCCCTGGAGGCCCAGGAGCTGCTGGCCGCCGACTGGGGCGTCACGGCCGACGTCTGGTCCGCCACCTCGTGGGGCGAGCTGCGCCGGGACGCGCTGGAGTGCGACGAGGCGCTGCTCCGGGGCGAGCTGCGGGTGCCGTACGTGACCCAGGCGCTGGAGGGCGCACCGGGCCCGGTCGTCGCGGTCAGCGACTGGATGCGCCAGGTGCCGGACCAGATCAGCCAGTGGGTGGAGCAGGACTGGACCTCGCTCGGCACGGACGGCTTCGGCCTCTCCGACACCCGGGACGCGGCCCGCCGCCACTTCGGCGTCGACGCGCAGTCGGTCGTCGTGGCGACCCTGGCCCAGCTGGCCCGCCGCGGCGAGGTGCCGGCGACGGCGGTCAAGGAGGCGCGGGACCGCTACGGTCTCTGAGCATGATCGGTCCGTCCGGTCCGGGGTCGCGCCCCCGGGCCGGGCGGACCCGTCGTGCGGCCACAATGGCCGCATGCGTGCTGCCCGACTGATCCGCATGGTGCTGCTCCTCCAGGCCCGCCCCGGCATGACCGCCGCCGAGCTGTCCCGGGAGCTGGAGGTGTCCGAGCGGACGGTCACCCGGGACGCCCAGGCGCTGTCCGAGGCCGGGGTCCCGGTCTACGCGGAGCGCGGCCGGACGGGCGGCTACCGGCTCGTCGGCGGTTACCGCACCGGGCTGACGGGGCTGGCCCGGGACGAGGCGGAGGCGCTGTTCCTGTCCGGTCTGCCCTCCGCGCTGCGCGAGATGGGGCTGGCCGACGCCGCCTCCGCCGCGCGGCTGAAGGTGTCGGCGGCGCTGCTGCCCTCGCTGCGGGACGCCCCGGCGGGTGCCGCGCGGCGCTTCCACCTGGACGCGCCCGGCTGGTACCGGGAGCCGGCCACCCCCGCCCTGCTGCCCGCCGTGGCCGGGGCCGTGTGGGACGACCGGCGGATCCTCGCGCGCTACCGGCGGCCCGGCCGGGACCGCGAGGCGGAGCGCGCGCTCGCCCCGTACGGACTCGTGCTCAAGGCCGGGGTCTGGTATCTCTGCGCCCGCGCCGACGAGAGCGTCCGGGTGTACCGGATCGACCGCTTCACGGCCGTGGACGTCCTGGACGAGCGGTTCGAGCGGGACGAGGACTTCGATCTCGCCGCGTTCTGGGAGGCCCGCGCGGCCGAGTTCGCCCGGTCGATCCTGCGGTCGGAGGTGGTGCTGCGGCTCTCGCCGGTCGCCGCGGACCGGCTGGGGCACGCCACGGACCGGGCCGCCGCCGAGGAGGCGCTGGCCTCGGCGGGGCCGTCGGACGGCGACGGGTGGGTCACCGTCACCCTGCCGGTCGAGTCGCCCGAGGTCGCGTACGGTCAGCTGCTGGCGCTGGGCCCGGAGTTGGAGGTGCTCGCCCCGGAGGCGCTGCGCGCCCGGTTCGCCGGGGCCGCGCGCGCCCTGCACCGGCTGTACGGGGGCGGGGGCTGAGCCCCGGGTCGCGCACCTCCGCGTGCGGGGCCCGCCGCCCGGACGGATCCTGGACGCGTGATGGACGAGACGGAGTTCTGGGAGATCGTGGACCGCGCCCGCGAGGCCGCCGGCGGCGACTCCGAGGAGCAGGCCGATCTGATGGTCGAGCGGCTGGTGCGGCTCGATCCGGACTCCGTGCTGGACTTCGCCCGGCACTTCGAGGCCCGTTTCCACCGGGCCTACCGCTGGGACCTGTGGGGCGCCGCCGTCCTGCTCACCGGTGCGGCGGACGACGAGGGCTTCGACGCCTTCCGCTGCTGGCTGATCGGCCGGGGCCGGGAGGTCTTCGAGGGCGCGGTGCACGATCCGGACGCCCTGGCCGGTCTGCTGACGGACTTCGATCCGGAGTTGGACGGCGACGGGGAGGAGCTGGGGTACGCCGCCGACGAGGCGTACGAGCAGCTGACCGGGGTGGTGGCCCCCGACCTCGGGCTGCCGCCGCAGGCCGCCGAGCCGGAGGGCACCCCGCTCGCCCTGGACGACGACGCGGCGCTGGCGGCGCGGCTGCCCGCGCTGTGGGAGCGGTTCGGCGCGCTCACGGCGTGAGCGGGCGGCCCATCAGAACGTCGTCCACGTACCGTCCGTTCAGGAAGAACTCGCCGGGCAGCACACCCTCGACGGTGAATCCCTCCGCCTCGTACAGCGCGCGGGCGGGGGTGTTGTGGCCGAGGACCCGCAGGGTGATCCGGTTCGCCCCCTCGCGGCGCGCCTCGGCGCAGGCCGACCGCACCAGGGCCCGCCCGATGCCCCGGCCGCGCGCCCAGGTGGCCACGGCCAGGCCCTGGATCTGCCGTACGTGCGCGTTGCAGGCCAGCGGGGTCGGCGGCACCACGCGTATGTAACCGGCCGGCGCCCGCTCCCCCGCCCCGTTCACCGCCTCCGCCACCAGGATGTCCCCGGGCGGGTGGCGCTCGTCGAAGAACGGCGGGTACGGCGGCTGCGGACGCGGCTGCACGGCGTGCAGCGTCGACCAGGTGGCCCGGTCCAGCTCGGCGAGCGCGGACTCGTCGGCGAGAACGGCGCGCCGGACGACGGGGCCGGCGGATGCGGACGATGCGGCGGATTCGGTCATGGCCGCCACTGTGCCACGGCCGTGTACGGCGGCCCCCGTGGGGCAGGATGGCCCCATGGCTCACTCCCGTATCGCAGTCACCGGATCGACCGGCCTCGTCGGAGCGGCGCTGGTGCGCTCGCTGCGGGCCGACGGGAACGAGGTGGTCCGGCTGGTGCGCCGGCCCGCGCGGTCCGGCGACGAGGTGGAGTGGGACCCGAAGCGGGGGTACGTGGACGTGGCCGGGCTGGTGGGGTGCGACGCGGTCGTCCATCTCGCCGGGGCGGGGGTCGGCGACCACCGCTGGAGCGAGGCGTACAAGCGGGAGATCCGGGACAGCCGGGTGCTGGGCACGGCCGCGGTCGCGGAGGCCGTCGCCTCGCTGGACGTCCCGCCGAGGGTGCTGGTCTCGGGGTCCGCGATCGGTTTCTACGGCGACACCGGGGACCGGGCGGTCGACGAGGGCGCGCCGCCCGGGGACGGTTTCCTGCCGTCGGTGTGCGTGGAGTGGGAGGAGGCCACGGCCGCCGCCGAGGAGGCCGGGATCCGGACCGTGCACGCCCGCACCGGACTGGTCGTCGCCCGGGAGGGCGGTGCCTGGGGCCGGCTCTTCCCGCTGTTCCGGGCGGGGCTCGGCGGCCGGATGGGCAACGGACGGCAGTACTGGAGCTTCATCGCGCTGCACGACGAGGTCGCGGCGCTGCGCCATCTCCTGGACACCCCGGAGCTGTCCGGTCCGGTCAATCTGACCGGACCCGCCCCGGTGACCAATGCCGAGGTGACGGCGGCGATGGGGCGGGTGCTGCGCCGTCCGACGCTGTTCACCGCGCCGGCGCCCGCGCTGCGGCTGGCGCTGGGCGACTTCGCCGAGGACGTGCTCGGCAGCCAGCGGGTGCTGCCGGGCCGGCTGCTGGAATCCGGATTCGCCTTCGCCTTCCCCGGGATCGACGCGGCGATCCGCGCGGCCTTGCGCTGACGCATCCCCGCCCCGGCCCGTACGGGTGTGCGACCCCGTGCACCGGTGCCCCCGGCCGCGCGCGACTGCGCGCGATCCCGCCATGTCCCTAGCCTCGTGGGCGAACTCGCGCATTCCGGTGGCCGGTTGAGGGAAAGAGCCCCCCACTTGTTGCGCCGACTCGGGGAGGGCACGTGCTCAGCACGGCACACCACGCGGACGTCGTCATCATCGGGGCCGGGATCGCCGGCCTGTCAGCGGCCCACCGACTGATCAGGGCGGGAGTCAGCGTCAGCGTCCTGGAGGCCGGCCCCCGGGTCGGCGGCCGGATGGCGACCGACGAGGTGGACGGATTCCGGCTCGACCGCATCGGGCCGCTGCTCACCACCTCGTCACCGGAGCTGTACGGCACACCCGGGCTCGACGGTCTCGTCCTGCGGACCTTCGACCCCGGCGTCCTCGTGCACAGCGCCGGCCACCGCCACCGGACCGGCGAGGTGCCGGGCCCCAGGGGCTCCCGCAGCGCCCGGGGCGCGCTCCGGGCGGCGCGCGCCCTCGCGCACGCGCCCCGGGCGCCCCTGGGCGGGGCCCTCACCGGCGCCATGGGCGGGGCGATCGACCAGGCCCGGCTGGGGGTGGCGCTGGCCCGGCTCGCGGCCACGCCCCGCTCCCGCGTCCTGGCCCGGCCCGAACGGGCCGCGCTGGACGCCCTGTCGGGGCGCGGGCTGCCCGCCCGTACGCTCGACGGCTTCGTCCGCCCGCTGCTGACCGCACTGCTCAGCGACCCCGGGCTCACCACGTCCAGCCGCTACGCCGACCTCGCGCTGCGCGGCTACGCGAGCGGCCGGCTCTGTGTGCCCGAGGGCGGTTCGGCGGCGCTGCCCGACCTGCTCGCCGCGTCGCTGCCGCCGGGGACCGTGCGCACGGGGGTGCACGTCACGGCGGCGGACATCACCTCGGTGCGCACCAAGGAGCACGGTGAGCTGGGCTGCCGCTCGCTGCTCCTGGCGACCAACGCGAGCGCCGCCGCCGAACTGCTGCCGGGGCTGCGGGTGCCGCCCTTCCGCCCGGTCACGGTGGTCCACCACACCGCGCCCACCGCCCCGCCGACCGGGGCCTCGCTGCTGCTGGACGCCGACCGTTCGGGCCCGGTGGCGCACACCGCGGTGATGAGCGAGGTGGATCCGGCGCGGGCGCCGGAGGGCCGGGCGCTGATCAGCTCGACGGTGCTCGGCACCCGTCCGGCGGATCTGGACCGGACCGTGCGCGGGCATCTGGCGGCCCTGTACGGCGTGCCGACGGACGACTGGGAGCTGCTGGCCGTCCACCACGATCCGGAGGCCGTGCCGGCGATGGAGCCCCCGCACGACCCGCAGCGCCCGGTGCGGGTGCTCTCGGGGCTGTACGTGTGCGGCGACCACCGCGACACCGGCACCGTCCAGGGCGCCCTGTCCTCCGCCCGCCGGGCCGCCGAGGCGATCCTGGACGACCTCGGCGTACGGCACGGGGAGCGCGGCTCCGGGGCGCTCCCCGAGGCCGCGTAGGCGCCGGGTCAGCCCAGGGCGGCGACCTTCTCGCGGTAGCCCCGGACGGCGGCGGCGTCCCGGAAGGGCTCCAGCCGCCGTTCGAAGTCGCGTACGTACTCGGCGGCCCGGACCGAGCGCATCTCGGCGGCCTGCTGGGCGGCCTCCGCGCCGAGCCGGCAGGCCTGGTCCAGCTCGCCGAGCCCGAGCCGGGCGGAGGCCAGCACCACCCGGCAGAAGAGCCGGCTGCGGGCGTACGCGGGCGCGCGCAGCTGGAGCGAGCGCTCGGCGTACTGGGCGGCGATCCGGTACTGCTGGAGGTCGCGGTGGCAGTGGCCGAACTCGTCGGCGAGCTGCGCCTCGTCGAAGAAGCGCGCCCAGTGGGGCACCTCGTCGCCGGGGCGGGAGTTCTCCAGCGCGTGTTCCGCCCGGGTCAGCGAGGCCGTGCACGCCTTGGCGTCGCCGAGCACCCCGTGGCCGCGTGCCTCGACGGCGTGGAGCAGGGCGAGGACGGACTGGGGGGCGGCGGAGCCGACGCCCTGCTGGGCGACCCGGGCCAGCTGCACCGCCTCCCGGCCGTGCCCGAGGTAGACCGCCTGGCGGCTCATGGTGATCAGCACGAAGCTGCCGTAGGCGCGGTCGCCGGCGGCCTGGGCGAGCCGCAGCGCCTGGACGAAGTAGCGCTGGGCGAGGCCGTGGGCGGCGATGTCGTACGAGGTCCAGCCGGCGAGGCGGGTGAGGTCGGCGGCGGCCGCGAAGAGCCGGCGGCCGGTCGCCTCGCCGTAGGTGCCGCGCAGCATCGGCTCCGTCTCGTGCTCCAGATAGCGCACGAGAGCCTGCCGGGCGTGGCCGCCGCCGTAGGCGTTGTCCAGGGTGCGGAAGAGCTCGGCGACCGAGCGGAGCGCCGCCACGTCCCCGCTGCCGACGCGCTGGCCCGAGCCCCGCTCGGTCTGGCGCTGGCGGGGGACGCCGGGCGGCGCTCCGGCCGGGGACTGCGGTCCGCCGGGGCGGGCGGGGGCGGGGCCGCGCGGGGCGGGCCGGGCGCCCTGCTCGGGCACGCCGCCGTACGGTCCGGTGGCGCCGGGCGCGGGGCGGACCGCGCCCGGACGGGGCCGGGCGGGACTCTCCGGAGGGTCGTCCGGTCCGCCGCGCGCCACCCGTTCGTCGGCGCGCCCGATCAGCCAGTCCCGGCTGGGCACGACCAGTCCCGCCGGGGTGAAGGCGATCTTCCGCAGCTCGGCGTGGCTGCCGGAGTCCTTGCGCCAGAGCCCGCTGACGATGTCGACGGCCTCGGCGGGGGTGGCGGCGAACTCCAGCCCGGCGTAGACCGGAGCGCAGGCGTCCAGTCCCAGGTCCTGCGCGGAGAGCCGGCGGCCGAGCCGCCGGGTGAAGACCTCGGCGATCAGCGCCGGGGTGGTGCCCCGGGGCTGCTGGCCGCGGAGCCAGCGGGTCACGGAGGTCTTGTCGTACCGCAGATCGAGGCCGTGCTCCAAGCCGAGCTGGTCCACCCGGCGGGCGAGCCCGGCGTTGGAGAACCCGGCCTCGGTGATGAGCGAGGCGAGCCGGCGGTTGGGGGTGCGCTGCGGAGGTCGTTCCGACATCAGCTGTACGGTCTCCTGCCTTCGGGTCAGGGACAGGCCTCCGGACGGGCCCTGGGAACGGCGCGAATTTAGCGGCCTGCGGGACGGCCCCAGCGGCCATCGCTTCACTTTCATCCGATCGTGTGAGGATTGGGGGCGGCGCTGACGGGAACACCTGCCGGGCCCCCGTTCCGGCCCCGGTCGTACAGTGGCCGAGGCGCGATTCGACGCGGCGTGCGGGTGCGGGGACCCCGCACCCGGCACCGCAGGAAGAGAGGCAGCAGCCGTGACTGAGCTTCGGTTCGTCCGTCTGGGATTCGGCGAGGACGCCGTCGACTACCAGGAGGCCTGGCAGAAGCAGCGCGAGGTGCACGCGGCGCGGTTCGAGGACGCCGTCCCCGACACCTGCCTGCTGCTGGAGCACCCGCCCGTCTACACCGCGGGCCGCCGCACGGCCGACAGCGAGCGCCCGCTCGACGGCACGCCGGTCATCGACGTGGACCGGGGCGGGAAGATCACCTGGCACGGTCCGGGCCAGCTGGTCGGCTATCCGATCCAGAAGCTGCCCCGCCCGGTGGACGTCGTGGCGCACGTGCGCCGGCTGGAGGAGGCGCTGATCCGTACGGCTGCCGAGTTCGGTGTGGAGACCACCCGGGTCGAGGGCCGCAGCGGCGTCTGGGTCCTCGGCGACCCGGTCGAGCACCGCCCGGCGATCGGCGGCCTCTCGCTGGACTTCGACCCCCGGCTGCAGGACGAGGAGTTCGACGCCCGGCTCAACGGGCCGGAGTACGCCCCGTCCAACGCCGGGCAGCGCCGCGAGGACCGCAAGCTGGCCGCCATCGGGATCCGGGTGGCCAAGGGCGTGACCATGCACGGCTTCTCGTTCAACGTGAACCCGGACAACACCTGGTTCGACCGGATCGTGCCCTGCGGCATCCGGGACGCGGGCGTCACCTCGCTCAGCTACGAACTGGGCCGCGACGTCACCATCGCCGAGGTGCTCCCGGTCGTCGAGAAGCATCTGCGGGACGTCCTGGAGAACGCCGAACTCGCCCCGCGCACGATCGCGCGCGACGACGACGCCATGGCCACGGCGTGACCCACGGAACACGCGGCGGGGAATAGGACCTGCCGGGCCCAGGTTGGGCAGACGTACAGCCGAGCGAACCACGGGCGTACCCTGGTGTTCGCCGAAGAATCCAATGCAGTGAAAGCAAAGGGGAGTGCCGGAGTGTCTGTCGCACCCGACGGGCGCAAGATGCTGCGCCTGGAGGTCCGGAACAGCCAGACCCCCATCGAGCGCAAGCCCGAGTGGATCAAGACCCGGGCGAAGATGGGCCCCGAGTACAACCAGCTGCAGAAGCTCGTGAAGAGCGAGGGTCTGCACACGGTGTGCCAGGAGGCCGGCTGCCCCAACATCTTCGAGTGCTGGGAGGACCGCGAGGCCACGTTCCTCATCGGCGGTGACCAGTGCACCCGGCGCTGTGACTTCTGTCAGATCGACACCGGCAAGCCGCAGGCGCTGGACCGGGACGAACCCCGCCGCGTCGGCGAGTCGGTCGTCACGATGGACCTGAACTACGCCACCATCACCGGCGTCGCCCGCGACGACCTGGAGGACGGCGGCGCCTGGCTGTACGCGGAGACCGTGCGCCAGATCCACGCGCTGACCGCGGACCGGGAGGCCGGCCGCACCAAGGTCGAGCTGCTCATCCCCGACTTCAACGCGGAGCCCGCCCAGCTCGCCGAGGTCTTCTCCGCCCGCCCCGAGGTGCTGGCGCACAACGTGGAGACGGTGCCGCGCATCTTCAAGCGCATCCGCCCCGGCTTCCGCTACGAACGCTCCCTGGAGGTCATCACGCGCGCCCGCGAGGCCGGACTGGTGACCAAGTCCAATCTGATCCTCGGCATGGGCGAGACCCGCGAGGAGGTCAGCGAGGCGCTGCGCGACCTGTACGACGCGGGCTGCGAGCTGATCACCATCACCCAGTACCTGCGCCCGTCGGTGCGCCACCACCCGGTGGAGCGCTGGGTGAAGCCGCACGAGTTCGTGGAGCTGAAGGACGAGGCCGACGCGATCGGTTACTCCGGTGTGATGTCCGGGCCGCTGGTCCGCTCCTCGTACCGGGCCGGCCGGCTCTTCCAGCAGGCGATGGAGCGGCGCGGGGCGACGGCGGCGGCCGGGGCGCCGACCGCGTGACGTCACGCGGGTGCGCTCCGCGCAGGCACCTCGCCGGCGTTCACCGCCGGTCCGAAGCGGCTCGTACGTTCCCCGCGGACCGGGGCGCGTATGGGCCGCTTCGGCGTGCGCTCCGCGCTCATCGGGGTTTCATTGGTGTGTGACCGACCGGCCACGCGCTGGTAACACCCGGGCGTGACCCTGGGTGGACGGGGCGCGGCGGCTCGCGACGGCCGCCGCTCCCCGTGCTCCGCCGCAGGTCCTCGCTCCGTCACTCCGACCTTCCGTCCGCGCAGCACCTCCCGCCCGAACCGGGCCCGCCGGGTGCGCGCATCCGTTCCGAGAGGACTTCCACGATGCAGGCCGTGCCGGTACGCGCCACCGCCCTCCCGTCCGTCACGGGCGCCCTGCGCGCCGTCGAATCGCTGCTCCTGGCCGGCGGCCAGCGCACCGCCCGCCGCAACGCCTGGACGGCCGTCCTGGAGGACCGCCGCCGGGCCGAGGACCGCGTCGAGTCCGCGTACGTGGGGGAGGCCGTGGCGGACCACCGTTCGAAGGCCACGTAAACTTCATTGCATGGCGAGGAAGGCAAACACCACTGAAGGCGCGGACAGCGCCGAGAACGCGGGGCGGCTCAAGCAGATCGCCCTGACCTACAAGATGACCAGGCGGACCGACCCCAGGATCGGTCTTGTCGTCGCGGGTGTGGGAATCGTCACCTTCGGTGTCCTCCTCGCGATTGGTTTCTTGATCGACCACCCGATCTACCTGGGCATCCTGGGCTTCGTGCTCGCTCTCCTCGCGATGGCGATCGTCTTCGGACGGCGTGCCGAGCGGGCTGCCTTCGGTCAGATGGAGGGCCAGCCGGGTGCGGCGGCCGCGGTGCTCGACCGGGTCGGCCGTGGCTGGACCACGACGCCGGCGGTGGCGATGAACCGCAACCAGGACGTCGTCCACCGGGCCGTGGGCAAGGCGGGCATCGTGCTGGTCGCGGAGGGCAACCCGAACCGGGTGAAGAGCCTGCTCGCCGCCGAGAAGAAGAAGATGGCCCGCATCGTGGTCGACGTGCCCGTGCACGACATCATCGTCGGCAACGGCGAGGGTCAGGTGCCGCTGAAGAAGGTGCGCACCACGATGCTGAAGATGCCCCGCGTGCTGACCGGCCCGCAGGTGACCGCCGCCAACGACCGGCTGCGCGCCATGGGCGACCTGATGAGCAACATGCCGCTGCCGAAGGGCCCCATGCCGAAGGGCATGCGGATGCCGCGCGGCGGAAAGATGCGCTGACCCGCCACGGACGGACGAAGAGGGCGGGCGCGAACCGGTTCGGTTTGCGCCCGCCCTCTTCTCGTGCCCGGGCCGTCTCGTCCTCGGGCCCGGCGGACCTCAGATGCGCACCTGGACGGCGCGGCCGACCCGGTCGTGGATGCCCCGTCCGTCGCGGTCCCAGACCAGGGCCGGGATCACCAGGCAGAGCAGCAGGCTGCGCACCAGCCCCCGCCCGATCCCCAGCGGACCGCCGCTCTCGGCGACGACCCGGATGCCCATCAGACGCTTGCCGGGGGTGCAGCCGATGGTGCCGACGGTGAGCACGCTCAGGACGAAGAAGATGCCGAGCGCCCAGTTGCCGGCGGCCTGCTGGTCACCGCGAGCGAACAGCCCGTATGCGATCAGCATGCACAGGGCCCAGTCGATGAAGAGCGCGCCGAAACGCCGCCCGAGGGGCGCCATGGCCCCCGGTCCCTGCTCGGGAAGCCCGAGCCGCTTGCCCCGGTACCCGAAGTCGGCGCCCATCTCCTCGGCGGCCGCGCGCGGCCCGGAGAGCCACGATCCGATTGCTTGCCTGTTGTCCACCCGACCACGGTACTGCGCCCCTCCCGCGACCCTGCCCGGCGGGGGCGGGGCCACGGCCCCGACACGCGTCCGGAACAGGGCCGGAACGCGTCCGGAACGGCTCCCGGTCCGAGGAAGGAGGCGCCGGTCACACCCGCCCCGGTTAACTTCGGCGAAACAAATGGGTCATGCTTGAGAAATCCGGTCTGCCTATGGTCGGGTCCAGCGTGGGCCACCGCACTGGCCGCACCACGAGCTACCACCCCGTTCCTCTCCGGACGGGAGTAGGAGGAGTTGGATGTTCCAGAACGCCGACGACGCGAAGAAGTTCATCGCCGACAACGACGTCAAGTTCATCGATGTCCGGTTCTGCGACCTGCCCGGTGTGATGCAGCACGTCACGGTCCCGGCGGCGACCTTCAACCCGGCCGACGAGCTTGCCTTCGACGGCTCGTCGATCCGCGGCTTCCAGGCCATCCACGAGTCCGACATGGCGCTCCGCGCGGACCTGTCGACCGCCCGGGTCGACCCCTTCCGCCGCGACAAGACCGTCAACATCAACTTCTTCATCCACGACCCGATCACCGGCGAGCAGTACAGCCGTGACCCGCGGAACGTGGCCAAGAAGGCCGAGGCCTACCTCGCCTCCACCGGCATCGCCGACACCGCGTACTTCGGCCCGGAGGCGGAGTTCTACGTCTTCGACAACGTCCGCTTCCAGACGTCGGCGAACGAGAGCTTCTACCACATCGACTCCGAGGCCGGCGCCTGGAACACCGGTGCGATCGAGAACAACCGCGGCTACAAGGTCCGCTACAAGGGCGGTTACTTCCCGGTCTCGCCGGTCGACCACTTCGCCGACCTGCGCGCCGAGATGTCCCTGGAGCTGCAGAACAGCGGCCTGGAGATCGAGCGCCAGCACCACGAGGTCGGCACCGGCGGCCAGGC
Source organism: Streptomyces sp. NPDC001515 (assembly GCF_053597115.1). Lineage (NCBI taxonomy): Bacteria > Bacillati > Actinomycetota > Actinomycetes > Kitasatosporales > Streptomycetaceae > Streptomyces > Streptomyces sp. NPDC001515. The sequence goes on along the minus strand of NZ_JBSFHN010000002.1, from coordinate 100,880 downwards.
GGAGATCAACTACAAGTTCAACACGCTGCTCGCCGCGGCCGACGACCTGATGCTCTTCAAGTACATCGTGAAGAACGTCGCCTGGCGCAACGGCAAGACCGCGACCTTCATGCCGAAGCCGATCTTCGGCGACAACGGCTCGGGCATGCACGTCCACCAGTCCCTGTGGGCCGGCGGCGACCCGCTGTTCTACGACGAGCAGGGCTACGCGGGCCTCTCGGACACCGCCCGCTACTACATCGGCGGCATCCTCAAGCACGCCCCGTCGCTGCTGGCCTTCACCAACCCGACGGTGAACTCCTACCACCGCCTGGTGCCCGGCTTCGAGGCCCCGGTCAACATGGTGTACTCGCAGCGCAACCGCTCCGCCGCCATGCGCATCCCGATCACCGGCTCCAACCCGAAGGCCAAGCGCGTCGAGTTCCGCGCCCCGGACCCGTCGTCCAACCCGTACCTGGCCTTCTCCGCCCTCCTGATGGCCGGCCTCGACGGCATCAAGAACAAGATCGAGCCCGCCGAGCCGATCGACAAGGACCTCTACGAGCTGGCTCCCGAGGAGCACGCCAACGTCCAGCAGGTCCCGACCTCCCTCCCGGCCGTCCTGGACGCCCTGGAGGCCGACAACGAGTACCTCCAGGCCGGCGGTGTCTTCACGTCCGACCTGATCGAGACGTGGATCGACTACAAGCGCACCCACGAGATCGCCCCGATCCAGCTGCGCCCGCACCCGCACGAGTTCGAGCTGTACTACGACCTCTAGGCCGGACCGCCGCACGCACGGGCCGGGCCCGCTCCTCCTCGTCGGAGGGGCGGGCCCGGCCCGTTTCCGTGCGGGCCCGGTGGCTCAGGCGCGGTGCCGGCGGAAGCCGATGTACGCGTAGCTCTCCCCCGCGCGCGGGGCGCGGGTCCAGGAGCGGGTGGGGAAGGTGGGCAGGACGCCGCGGGTGAGGGCGAAGCGTGGCAGGGAGAGGTGCAGTTCGGTGTGGAGGGCGGTCAGGAAGCGGCGCTCGTTGGCGAGGGGGGTGTCCTCGGGGCGGAAGAGCCGGGCGGGGTCCAGGGCCTCGGGTATCGCCCCGGAGCGCTCGGTCCCGGTGTCCCGGACGGTGAACGCGTAGAGCTCGCGGCCCTGTTCGGCGACGGAGAGGTGGAAGGCGGAGCGGCCGGAACCGGAATCCTCGCGTCGGGGTTCGTTCCAGACCACGACCGCGCGGCCGGTGGCGGAGGCGGACGCGGCGGGGGAAGCAAGGCGGTCGCCCGGGAGGCGGGACTCGCCGTCGAAGGCGAAGGCCCAGCCCTCGTCGGTGCGGCCGACGCTCACCGTGGCCCGGTCCTCCCACGGCTCGGCGTCGTCGAGACCCCGTCGGTCACGTCGGTGGTGGGGGGTCGCGCGGACGTTCACGGGGGCGCCGAGGGCCGCGCCCTCCCCGCCCAGCAGTGCGGGCAGCCGGTCGGGGTCGGCGTCCCGCACCCAGACGCAGCGGTAGCCGGAGAAGGACGGCTGGTAGCCGTCGGGCTCGGTGAGCCAGAGGAGGCCGGGCGGGTCGAGGTCGGGCACGGGGGCGGGGGCGGGGCCCCGCTCGCCGGAGCGGGGGGTGGCGAGGAGTTCGGCGCCGCGCTCCGGGGTGACCAGCGGGCCGAGCCAGGGGTCGGCGAGCAGGCCGAGGGGGGCGATCAGCGAGGGGTCGGGCGCCTCCCAGTGCGGAAGGGCGGCGCGCAGCGTGCGCCAGGCGGCGTCCGTCGCACCCCAGCGGGCCTCCTCACGGGCCCGGGCGACGGCACGGCCCCAGGCGCCGTCCGGCGCGTAGCGGTGGGTGCCGTCGCGGACCGCGCCGAGGACGGCCTCGGCGGTCTCCCGGGGGACACCTCGCGCGGCGATCATCCCGAGCCAGTGGTCGTCCCCGCCCAGCCGCCATTCGCCGCGGCCGGGCTCCAGGGCCTGCAGGGGCAGGAGTTCGGGCAGACAGCCGGGTTCGCCGACCAGCGGGCCGTAGTCCCGGTGGCCGTTCGGGGAGAGGAAGTGCTGGATCTGCTGGTGGAGCACATGGCTGCGGGGCCGGCCGAAGGACCGCGCGTCCTCCAGGAGCGGCGCCGCCTCCTCGTACCGTCCGCGCAGTGCGAGCCGCCGGGCCTCCTCGACCCGGGCGTCCTGGGTGCGCGTGGTCGCGTTGACGAAGTCCGGGCGGGCGGCGCGGTCGCCGTGGAAGCCCCGGTACATCTCCTCCATGAACGCGCGGAACGAGGCGTAGCGGTCCGGGTACTCACCGCCCCAGCCCCGGTAGACGTACAGGGCCCATTCGCCGTCCTCGTCCGTGTCGCCCGGGTCGAGGAGGGCGTACGACATGTCGGAGTCGGTCTCCAGGCGCAGCGCCCGGCTCCACATCCCGGCCAGCAGGATCTCCTCCGGGGACGGGTTCTCGCCCAGGTTCTCCTCGTACATCGGGGTCATGCCGAACGGATCGTCGAACCACTGGATGTCCTCGGCGCCGCCGAGGCGGTAGATCCCGGCGGTCTGGTCCACCTGCCATCCGTCGCTGGCGGCCAGGAACGCCCGGTACGACGGGGGAAGCCGCTGTCCGAGGCGGGCCTCGGCGCCGGCGATCGCGGCCTCGGAGGCCCCCGGTACGCCGAGCGGGCGCGCTTCCTCCTCCGCCTCTTCGTCCGGGTCGTCGTCGGACGGGACCCACTCGTCCTGCCAACGCCCGAGGAACGTCTGCCAGTCGAAAGAACCTTCAGTCATGGCCGGATGGTGTCATCCGGCACCGACAACGGGGCCGCCGCGCCGGGTCAGGCGCCGGCGTCGTGCACGATCTGGATCAGGTTGCCGCAGGTGTCGTCCAGGACCGCCACCGTCACCGGGCCCATCTCCAGCGGCTCCTGGGTGAACCGCACGCCGAGCGCGCCGAGCCGGGCGTACTCGGCGGGCACGTCGTCCACGGCGAAGGACGCGGCCGGGATGCCGTCCTTGACGAGGGCCTCCTTGTACGGCTTCACGGCGGGGTGCCCGTCGGGCTCCAGGAGCAGTTCGGTGCCGTCGGGCGCCTCGGGCGAGACCACGGTCAGCCAGCGGGCCGCGCCGAGCGGCACCTCGTGCTTCTTCACGAAGCCGAGTACCTCCGTGTAGAAGCGCAGGGCCTTGTCCTGGTCGTCGACGAAGACGCTGGTCAGATGGATGCGCATGAGGCTTCTCCGGGTCGGTGGGGCGGGGGCGTTCAGTGCCGGAGGGCCTTGCCCACCTCGGCCTTCACGTCTCCTTCGAGCGTGCGGTTGCTGCGGGCCGTGGCGTCCTCGGTGGCCTTGGACGCCACGTCGTCGACCGTGACCACGACCGTGTCGAGGAGATTGCCGCTCGCGTCCCGGAAGTTGACCTGGACCGCGTAGGACTGCGTGCTGTCGGTGCTGTTGGTCACCGTGACCTTCGAGGTGGCCCGGCCGTCGCCGTCGGCGGTGGGGGCGGCCGCCTTGACGTCGCCGCCCGCGTTCACGCCGTCCTTGATGTCGTCGAGCTTGTCCCCGGCGGCGGCCGTCGCGGAGGCCACGGCGTCGGCGCCCTTGGAGGCGGCGGAGGAGGCCGCGGAGGCCGCCTTGGAGACCGTGCTCGACGCGGTGTCCCCGTCGTCGGAGCAGGCCGTGGCCGTCGCGGCGATCACCGCCGCCACCAGCACCGCGCCCGCGCCCCGTACGCCTCGCCTCGCCATGGTGCCTCCCAGCACTCGCCGTATCGGGTCCCAGTCAACGGGGCGGCGGTCGGGGCCGCACCCGGGGCGGGCGGCGGTTGGGCCGGACGGGCGGCGGGGTCGCGGGACCGGGCCGGAGCACCGAGGGTGGGGGCATGGACGAGCCGGCCGTACCCCCGGGCCCCGCCGCGCCGGACCCCGCGCCCGAGACCGGGCCCCGGCGGCGGCTGTGGCCGTGGGTGCTCGTGATGATCCTGGTGCTGCTGGCCCTGGGGGCCGGCGCGGTCTCCGCCGTACTGGCCGGGGAGGCGCACCGCGAGGGGGCCAGGACCCTGCACGTCCGGTACGAGGTCACGGGCGCGGCCGAGGACGTGACCCTCACGTACAGCACGTGGCGGGACGACGAGCTGTCGACCGGGCGGCTGACGCTGCGCCGGCTGCCGTGGGCCGGGGAGGTGGACACGAAGGGCTTCATGGACGGCGGTTCGTTCACCGTCACGCTCGGCCGGTCCGGGGGCAGCGTGGCCTGCGCGGTGACCGTGGACGACGGCACCCGGCGGACGGCGACCGCCTCGGGCCCCTTCGCCACGGCCTCGTGCAGCGGGTTCTGAGCGGCGGGCACCGCTGTGCCCCCGCCCGGGAAGGTCCGGACGGGGGCGGGGTGCGGGCGGGTCAGCGGCCGTAGCGGATGAGGGCGCGGACCATGCGGCAGGTGGTGTCGGACGGCGGGTGGATGCCGATGCGCTCGGCGGTCGTGCGTATCCGGGCGTTGCTCGCGGTCGACGGGTAGTAGACCCCCGTGTCGAGCAGCGCGATCGCCAGGCGCATCGCCTTCAGCCGGCGGTTGTGCGAGACGTACCATTCGCGCGGGCGGCCGGCGGGAAGGGGCTTCTTCTGCAGGGGCTTGTGGAGCGGCTGGGTCGTGACTGCGGCAACGGCCATGGGCAACCTCCTGGCGCGGTGGCGTAACTCTGCGGAACCCTCACGAACTACCCCCATTTTACTGCCCCCCACTGACAATCGCCCCTGGCCAGAGGGGTTTTCGGGGATCCATCCCGTACCTTTGGCCCCATGGAGATCTGGATCAATCCCGCCTGTTCCAAGTGCCGTTCCGCGGTGGACCTGCTCGACGCGGAGGGGGCCTCGTACACGGTCCGCCGCTATCTGGAGGACGTGCCGACGCCCGACGAGATCCGGGCGGTGCTCGGCCGTCTCGGGCTGGAGCCGTGGGACATCACGCGCACCGGCGAGGCCGACGCACGGGAGCTCGGCCTCGCGGACTGGCCGCGCGAGGCGGAGGCCCGCGACCGCTGGATCACCGCCCTCGCGGAGCATCCGAAGCTGATTCAGCGGCCCATCATCACGGCGGACGACGGCACGGCCGTGGTGGCCCGCTCCGAGGAGGCGGTGCGGGACGCGCTGGAGCGCTGAGCGGGCGGCCGGCTCAGGGGGCCGGGGCGAGGAACGCGGCGATCGCGGCGTCGAGTTCGTCCGCCGTCGCGGTGTGCGACGGCAGGCTGTGGTGGGTGGCCCCGGCCAGGACCACCGTCCGCGCGGGCGGCAGCAGCCGGCGCACGGCGGCTTCCGCGCGGGCCGCGCTCTGGGCCCGGCCGCGCCCGGCGAGCAGGACCAGGGCCGGAACGGTGAGCGCGCGCAGCGCCCCGGGCGCCGGGCGGGGACCGGTGACCGGGCGGGCCGAGGGAACGCCCGCCGCCGCCTCGCGCAGCCGCAGCCAGAGCGGGTCGAGCGCGGCCCCGCCGGTCTCCCACGCCAGGAAGGCGCGGACGCGGGCGGCGTTCGGGCGGAGCAGCAGGGGAAGGGCGTGCAGCAGATAGCCGGGGCGGAAGCCGGTGAAGCAGCCGGTCGGGTCGACGAGCACCAGCCGGTCCAGCCGCTCCGGCGCGTGCAGCGCGTAGTGGAGGGCGATCCAGCCGCCGTAGGAGTGGCCGCACAGGGCGGCGGACGGGATGCCCAGGCCGTCCAGGACCGCGTCGAGCCAGGCGGTCAGGTCCGCCACCGTGCGCACCGACCGCTCCCCCGGTGTGCTGCGGCCCGGCTCCCCGACGAGGTCGAGCGCGTGGACCCGGTGGGTGCGCCCGAGGTCGCTCGCCTGGGCGTACCAGACGGTGGAGGTCGCTCCGCCGCCGGGGAGCAGCACCAGGGGCGGCGCGTCCTCGGGGCCGCAGCTGTTGACGTGGGTCGTGCCGTAGGGGGTGGGGACGGCCGTCGCGGTGGTGCCGGGCGGCCAGTGGGCGGCGAGGACCGCGTCGTAGGCGGTGAGGAAGGCCGCGTCGGCGGTTACGGGCGGGGTGGACGTCATGGTGCTCCCTCGGCTCGCACATCCGGATATTATCTCGCTGAGCGAGATAATATCGAGGAGTCGGGATGGGTACGGAAACGGGCGGGCAGGAACGCGAGATCGTCCATCTGCTGCGCCGGGTCTCCATGGAATTCGGGCTGCGCCAGGCGGAGTTCGCCGCCCGGCACGGAATGCACCCGACCGATGTACGGGCCCTGGTGTGCCTGCTCGACGCCGAGCGGAGCGGGACGGCGGCCACCGCGGGGCGCCTCGGCGCGGAGCTGGGCCTGAATTCGGCGGGCACCACCTCGCTCATCGGCCGGCTGGAGCGGCTCGGCCAGGTGACGCGCACCCGCGACCCCCGGGACCGGCGGCGGGTGCTGCTGGCCGTGACCCCGCGCGCCGTGGAGCTGGGATGGGAGGCGTTCGGGCCGGCGATCGCGAGCGCCGAGGAGCTGCTGCGGGGGTACGAGGAGGGCGAGGTCGCGGCCGTACGGAGGTTTTTGGCCGGGTTCCTCGCCTCGGTCTCGGAGCCGTTGGAGCAGGCGGCCGGGGACCCGGAGGGCTGAGCCCGGCCCGCCCCGCTCCCCCGTCTACGCGCCGGCCTCCGCCACCGCCTCGGCCTCCGCGAGCAGTTCCGTCAGCCGGAGGCCGAAGCGGACGTCGCAGGGGTGCGGCTCCCCCGTACGGACGGAGTCGATCAGGGCGTCCACGGCGGCGCGGAAGGCGTCCACGGCCCCGTCCCAGCGGGGCAGGGCGGCGGTGCCGTGCCCGCCCCGCAGCTCGACGGCCACGCCGGCCGCCGCGACCGGGGCGCCGAGGGCGAGGGTCACGGTACTGGAGGCGCCGGAGGTGTGGCGGAGCACCAGGTGGTGGAGGTCGGCGGGGCCCCGGGCGGCCGTCAGGGCGGTGACGTCGCCGAGGACCGGGATGAGGACCGAGAGGGCGTGCGGGCCGACGTCCCACAGGCCGCCCTTCTCCCGGCGCCACGGGGACGCGGCGTAGGCGCTGTCGGCGCCGGGGGCCCACAGCGCGCCGATCCACTCGGCGCGCGCGGTGAACCAGTCGCCCGTCGCGCGTTGTTCCTCGATCCAGGCGGCGGTCGGCGGCGCGAAGCGCAGGGTGCAGAACACGACCGAGGCGACCCGGGCCTGTTCGGCCGCCTCGGCGACCGCGCGGGCCCCCTCGACGGTCGTGGCCACCGGCTTGTCCATGAGCAGATGGCAGCCGGCCGCCGCGGCGCGCGCGGCCAGCGGGGCCTGGACGTCCGGCGGCAGCGCGAAGGCGACGGCGTCACTGGCGGCGAACAGCTCGTCCAGCCCCGCCTCCCCGCTGAACGCCTCGACGCCGTACTCCCCGGCCAGCGCGCGGGCGGCCTCCGCGCGGCGGCCCCACACCCCGCTCAGCACGGCCCCGGGATGGGCCGCGAGGGCGGGTGCGTGGGTGGTGCGGGCCCACGGGCCCGTACCGACCAGGCCGATGCGCAGGGGGTTCACGGGAGGCGTCATGGGTCCAGTGTGCCCGGTGGGGCGTGGTGCGCGTCCGAATCCGGTGGCGGGACGGGGGCACGGACGGTTACGTTGGCGCCGGCCGGCCGCGGGACTCCGGCGCGACTTCCGGGACTTGCCTATGAAGCAAATATTTCGCTGTTCGCGCCCCCATTCCCCGGCCGGCCTCCGCGTGCGCGCACGCCTCGCGGACCGCCACGGGGGACACCGACCATGACGACCGAGACGACCGAGACCCTTGCCGACCTCGTCGCGGCCGAGGACGTCCTGCTCTTCGTCAACGCGGCGATCACCGCGACCGGGCAGCGCGAATTCCGCTCGGAGGCGTACGAGCAGCGGCTCTCGCTGGACTTCCTGCACGCGTACGTACGCGTCAACTACCGCCGTGTGTACGCCGCCGCGCTCGCCCTGGACATCAACGACCACAACGCCGCGCACATCGTGCACGGCCTGCTGGAGCACGCCGCCGACGCCACCGCCGAGGAGAAGCGCGCCGAGGGCCGGCTGATCGCGGCCCGGCTGGAGCGGATGGCGCCGCAGCGGGTCTACCGGCTGTTCCGGGGGCTGCGCGCGGCCGGGGTCAACAACCGGCGCACCCGGGCGATCGTGCGCGACTGGCTGGCCGCCCGGCCGGACCTCGGGCACGACGCCGTGAAGTACCGGTCGGGGCTGAAGGCCGCGGCCCGCCACACCCACCTCCGGCTCGACGGCGCGCCCGCCGCCGCGGCCCCGGGGGCGGACGGCGAGCTGGGGGCGTTCCTGTTCCGGCCGGGCGCGCTGCCGCGCTACCGGCACCCGCTGCTCGACGCCTGGCGCCGGGCCCACTACGAGCGGGGCGCCGTCGAGGAGCTGCCGTTCACCGTCGCGGAGGGCTTCGCCGCCCGGCGCGGCATGGAGCGCGAGGCGTTCCTGGAGCGGATGGCGCCCCGGATGACCCGGCTGGAGCGGCTGCGCACCCGGGAGGAGCGGGCGGACGGGCGTGCCGGGCCGCCGCCGGACGTGGATCTGGCCGCGATGCCGCTGACCCGTCTCGCGCTGTACGTGCTGGCGCTGGACCGGGAGGAGCGGGCGCGGCGGCGCGCGGAGCTGACCGGGGCGCTGCGCACGGCCGCGCGCCGGGCCGCCGGGCCGCACGCCGGGAGCTGGGGGCGGGTCGCCGCAGTGCTCGACGACAGCTACTCCTCGTCCGGTTCGGGGGTGAAGCGGCGCCGCCCGCTGGCCGTGGCGCTGGCCTGCCACCAGCTGCTGGAGGCGCTCGCCGCGCCCGGCGCGTACACCGGGCTGTGGACCTCCGGCGCGCGGGACCCGCTGCTGGTCGTGCCATGGGGGCCGACGCCGCTGGGCTTCCGGATCCTGGACGCGCTGGAGCACGGCCCGGACCGGCTGGTCGTCGTCTCGGACGGCTGGGACAACGCCCCGCCGGGGCTGGCCGGTGAGGTGCTGCGGCTGTGGCGGGCGCGGATCGACCCGGAGCGGCGCACCTCGGCGGTCCATGTGAACCCTGTATACGACGCGGACGGTTTCGATGTGCGGCGGCTGTCGTCGGCCGTGCCGACGGCCGGGATCCGCGACGCGGAGGACCTGCCGGCGCTGGTGGAGCTGGCGCGGTTCTCCGAGGGGCGCACCGGGCCGGCCGACCTGTACGCGTACCTGGACCGGCGGGTCGCCCGGTTCACCGGGGCCGGACCGGCGGGAGGAGAGCGGTGACCGCGATCGAGACGGCCGGGCTCACCACGGGCCCGGCCCAGGTGTGGGGCGGCATCCGCCTCGTCCCGCTGCTGCGCGAGGCCCCGGTGGAGGGGCTGCGGCTGCACCGGGAGGTGTACGAGGGGTACGGCGCCGCGACCGTGGAGCTCGGGCCGCGCACCGCGTACAGCTCGTACATCCCGCACGGGTTCGTCGCGGACTGGTCGGGCGAGGGGGCGGGGTCGGCGGCGTACGGCACCCAGCTGTCCGGTGCGGACGGCGGCGCGCGGCCCGAGGCCGTGCGGCTGCCCCGGCTGCACCACCACCGGCTGGCCAAGCGGCGGCCGGGCGACCGGCTGCGCTTCCTGCCGCTCCATCTGGCGCTGGAGGGCTATCTCGCACTGCACTTCGGCGGTCCCTCGACGGCCTGGGAGGAGTGGTCGCGCTCGGCGCTGCGGGACGGGCTGTCGCCGCGTGCGGAGGACACATATCTGGGGTGGTCGGTGCGGGGGCTCGGCGAGGCCCTGCGGATCTTCGAGATCCATCCGGGCCAGTGCGGGGTGATGGTCTACGCGTCGGACGCCCTCGCCTCCGCGTTCGTGGTGCCGCACCCGGAGGACTACCGGCTGCTGCACGCGACGCTCGTCCAGGACCTGTACGGGGAGCTGGTCCACCAGTACGCGACGTACGGCGCCCCGGTGCCCGATTTCGCCGCCCGGATCGCGGACGGGCCGCATCTGCGGACGCTCGCGGACCTGCGGGCCGCGGCGCGGGTCCAGGAGCGGGCGTGGCGCACGGGGCACGACACGCTGTTCGCCGGGGAGCTGCTGGACGGCTCGTACGCGTTCGACCGGGTGCGCCGCATGGGATCGTTCACGCTCCAGCGGTTCCTGCCGCCGTTCGCGCGGGACGGGAGCGGGCAGCACATCGGGGAGGCGATCACCGACCACAAGGGCCGGCTCGCGTATCTGAAGACGTTCCGGCTCTCCGAGGCGCAGATCCGGCGCGGGCATCTGCTGCGCCGGCTGGCCGCCGAGGACTGGCACCTGGGGAACACGGCGCGGGCGCTGGGCACGAGCACGCAGGAGCTGACGCGGCGGATCCGGGCGGCCGGTTTCGCGTCGCTGCTGCGCGAGCGGGGGCGGTGAGAACGGCCCCGGGTGCGGGGGCCGCTCCCCCGCACCCGGGGCCCGTCGCCCGCCGGAAACCCCGGTAACACGGGGTTCACACGAGGGCAACGGTCGGGAAATCGCGCCTTGCGAAGCTGCGCGGCAGAGACCGCTGCGCCCCCGAAGGATGGCTTCCGTGACGTTCAAGGCTGAGTACATCTGGATCGACGGCACCGAGCCGACCGCCAAGCTCCGCTCCAAGACCAAGATCATGTCCGGAGCCCCGTCGGCCGACGTGGCCTCGCTGCCCATCTGGGGCTTCGACGGTTCGAGCACCAACCAGGCCGAGGGCCACGCCTCCGACCGCGTGCTCAAGCCGGTCTTCAGCTGCCCGGACCCGATCCGCGGCGGCGACGACATCCTGGTCCTGTGCGAGGTCTTCGACATCGACATGACCCCGCACTCCTCCAACACGCGGGCGCTGCTGCGGCCGGTCGCCGAGCAGTTCGGCGGGCAGGAGCCGATCTTCGGCATCGAGCAGGAGTACACCTTCTTCGACGGGCACCGCCCGCTCGGCTTCCCCGAGGGCGGCTTCCCGGCCGCGCAGGGCGGCTACTACTGCGGCGTCGGCTCGGACGAGATCTTCGGCCGCGAGATCGTCGAGAAGCACCTCGACAACTGCCTGAAGGCGGGCCTGGGCATCTCCGGCATCAACGCCGAGGTCATGCCCGGCCAGTGGGAGTTCCAGGTGGGCCCGCTCTCCCCGCTGGAGGTCTCCGACCAGCTGTGGGTGGCCCGTTGGCTGCTCTACCGCACCGCCGAGGACTTCAACGTCTCCGCGACCCTCGACCCCAAGCCGGTCAAGGGCGACTGGAACGGCGCGGGCGCGCACACCAACTTCTCCACCAAGGCCATGCGCGAGGGCTACGACGCGATCATCACCGCCTGCGAGTCCCTCGGCGAGGGCTCCAAGCCCCTGGACCACGTCAAGAACTACGGCGCCGGCATCGACGACCGCCTGACGGGCCTCCACGAGACCGCCCCCTGGAACGAGTACAGCTACGGCGTCTCGGACCGCGGCGCCTCCGTCCGCATCCCCTGGCAGGTCGAGCAGGACCGCAAGGGCTACATCGAGGACCGCCGCCCCAACGCCAACGTGGACCCCTACGTGGTCACCCGCCTGATCGTCGACACCTGCTGCACCGCGCTGGAGAAGGCCGGCCAGGCCTGATCCCGTTCCACGACGCGTGCGCCGAAGGGGCGTTCACCGGATTCCGGTGGGCGCCCCTTCGGCGTGGCGTGAGATACGTAACGCCACGGGTCCGTACCGACGGCTGAGAGAGGTCTGCTGCCGGGGGGAGTTCTCTGGTTCAATGGGGGCATGGCCAGCATCCTGTACGTCTCGAACGGTCGCAGCGACCTCGAACCGTTCTGGCCGTCCCGTCAGCACCACGACTTCGACCGGGTGTGTTGCCGCGCGTGGAACGCGCCGGCCCTCTAAAGCCGCTCACCCCGGTCTTCGGCCCGCGCGCACGACGCACGTCCCTCCACAGACGACTCCTCGCGCGAAAGAGCTGACCCTCATGGCGAACACCCGTACCTTCTCCGCCGCTGCCGCCTCCACCGCCCCTCTCCCGTCCGCCCACCGGCACCGGCTGCGTGCCGTGGCGCCGGACGAGACGGTCCGGCCGGCCGACGTCTCCGCGCTGCTGACGCCGGGGGCGACCTGGCTGCCGGCGCCCCAGCACACCCTGCCCGCGCTGCCGGGCCGGCCCCCGATGGTCGGCTATCTGGTGCTCGTACCGGCCGACCAGCAGCCGGCGCTCGCGGCGGCCGCCGCGCAGTACGTGGTGCCGGAGGTGCCGGCGCAGGCTCCGGCCGGGCCGGTGACCATCGATTCCGTCCAGCGTTCCGCCTCGGTGAACGGGCAGGTGCTCGACCTCACGTATCTGGAGTTCGAGCTGCTGGCCCATCTCGTGGCGCACCCCCACCGGGTGCACACCCGCGACCAGTTGGTGACCACCGTGTGGGGCTACGGGCATGTGGGCGACGGGCGGACCGTCGACGTCCACATCGCCCGGCTGCGCCGCAAGCTGGGGGCCGAGCACCGGCGGTCGATCCAGACGGTGCGGCGCGTCGGGTACAAGTACGCGCCCTGACGGACGCGTGAGGGGGCCCGGTTCCGGAACGGTCCGGAACCGGGCCCCTTCGCCGTCCGGGGGCGGGCGGGGTCAGACCCGCACGGACGGGGCGGGCGCGGGGGCGGTGGCCGGTTCGCCGTGGTCGGGGACCGGGAGGCGGGACAGGGCGCGCGGGGTGCGCCAGTTGCGTTCGCCGAGGAGCGCCATCACCGAGGGCAGCAGCACCATGCGGACGATCGTGGCGTCGAGCAGGACGGCGACGGCCAGGCCGACGCCCATCTGCTGCATGTCCTGCATGGAGAGCGTGCCGAAGACGGAGAACACCGCCACCATGATCACGGCCGCCCCGGTGACGGCGCCGGCGGTACGCCGGATGCCCTCATCGATGGCCTCGGAGGTGGACAGGCCCCTCAGGCGGGCCTCGCGGATCCGGGAGACCACGAAGACGTGGTAGTCCATGGAGAGCCCGAACAGAACGACGAGGACGAACAGCGGCATCCAGGACTCGATGGCGCCGACTCCCTCGGAGCCGATCAGCGAGGCGCCCCAGCCGTGCTGGAAGACGGCGGTCATCACCCCGTAGGCGGCGGCCACGGAGAGCAGGTTGAGGACGATCGAGGTGACGGCGACGACATAGCTGCGGAAGCAGAACAGCATGAGCAGGAAGGTCACGGCGGCGATGAAGAGGAAGACGGGCACGATGCCGCGCCGCAGCTGGTCGTTGAAGTCGACGGACCCGGCCGTCTCGCCGGTGACGTAGGCGCGCGCCCCGGTGCCGTCGAAGGCGTCCGGCAGCCGGTGCTCGCGCAGTTCGCGCAGTCCGTCCTCGCCGTCGGGCAGCGCCACCTCGAACTCGGCGACGTTCTCGGCGCGGTGGACGGTCACGTGGTCGAAGCCGGAAAGCGCCTCACGGACGCCGGGGGCCGCGATGTCGTCGGCCTCCACGACCACCCGGGCCGGGGCGGGGCCGCCGGGGAAGGTCTCGCTGATCTTCCGGTAGGCGACCGAGAGCGTGGAATCGGAGCCGAACTGCTTCTCCAGGCCGAGGGATTCGGTCTTCATGCCGACAGCGGGCGCGGCGAGGACGAGCAGGACGGCGACGGAGGCCACCGCGAAGAGCTTCGGCCGGTTCAGCACCGGGCGCAGCAGCCGTCCGGCCACCTTGCCGCTCTCCTTGCGTCCGCGCCGGGCCCGGCTGTTGAGCAGCGGGATGCGGCCCGCCTCGACGCGGTCGCCGAGCCAGGACATCAGCGCGGGCAGCACGGTCACGGAGCCGAGCATCGCGATGAGGACGACGATGATCGTGGCGAGGGCGAAGCCCTTGAACAGCATCAGCCCGGACAGGAACATCCCGGCCATGGCGACCATGACGGTCAGCCCGGAGACCAGCACGGAGCGGCCGCTGGTCGCGGCGGCGATGCGCAGCGCCGTCTCGGCGTCGTGTCCGGCGGCCCGCTCGTCGCGTTCGCGGCGCAGATAGAACAGGCAGTAGTCGACGCCGACGGCGAAGCCCATCAGGAACATCACGGAGTACGTGGTCTGGAAGAGGTGCAGCTGGTGGCTGGCGAGCGAGAGCAGGCCGAAGGCGGCCATGCAGGCGGTGAGGGCGAGGGCGACGGGCAGCAGGGCCGCGACGACCGCGCCGAACGCGACGAGGAGGATGCCGAGCGCCAGGGGCACGGCGGTGAACTCGGCCTTCTTGAAGTCGTCGGAGAGCAGGTCGCCGAGCCACTTGCCGGCGCTGGCGTCGCCGAACTGGCGGACGGTGACCCCGCTGTGCTCCTCCGCGACGCCGGAGACGGCGTCCAGCACCGGCCGCACGCGGTCGGCGGCGGTGTCCGGGTCGCCCTTCATCGAGAAGGTGACCAGTCCGTCCGTACCGTCCTTCGAGGCGACGGGCGGGGCGAGGTCGGTGACCTCGCCGGTCCGGTCGAGGGCGGTGGCCAGCTCGGCGGCGGCCTTCCGCCAGCCGTCGGGGCGGTCGGAGGACACCATGACGAGTTCGCCGGCCCGGTGGCCGAGGCCCGCGTCGGAGAGGATCTTCTCGGCGCGGGCGGAGTCGCCGGCCCCGTTCTCGGCGTCGGTCATCTCGACCATGCCGGACGCGCCGCCGAGCCCCGCGGCCAGAACCACGAAGAGCAGCCAGCCGAGTACGGCCGTCTTGCGATGGTGTGCGCTCCACACACCGATACGTGCCGCGAGGTTTCTCCTCATGGCGGTGTCGCCCCCTGAAGTAGTGCGTCGGACCTGACTCCCCCGAATCTAGGAAGCGCCGGTCCGCCGCCCCAGCCGCCGAAACCCCCACCCGCCCGTGCCGTAGGGCGAGGTCCGGGGGGTGGTGCTGGGTACACCCCCGCCGGGTGGGGAAACGGCTGACGCCCGGGGCGCCGCCCGGGTGAGACTGTGTGCGGACCGGGCCGGCACGGCGGCCCGACGAGGGAAGCGAGTGGTTCATGAACGCGGTCGGAGCACGGATACGGTCGGCGCTGCTGGCCGCGTGGCGCGGACTGGTGCTGTCGTTCACCGCGCTCGCGGGTTCCGTCACGCTGTTCACGGTGACGCTGGTCTCCATCGCCCTCATCCCGCTGGGCATCGGGGTGCTGACCACCCCGCACCTGATCGAGGCGGTGCGCAGGCACGCCAATCAGCGCCGGCTGCTGGCGGTCACCTGGTCGGACGTCCGGATCCCGGTCCCGTACCGGCCGTTCCCCAAGGATCTGCGGGGCGGGCTCACCGGTTACGTGGAGCGCACCACGCTGCTGATGAAGGACCCGGCGACCTGGCGGGACATGCGCTGGATGCTGGTGGACATGACGGCGGGGGCGGTCGTGGCGCTGCTGGGGGCGGCGCTGATGCTCTACCCGGTGGAGGGCTTCGTCCTGGCGGCCGGGCTGTGGCGGGTCTTCACGGACGACCGTTACTGGTACGCGTTCGTCCCGGTGGACAGCCAGGCGACCGGGCTGATGGCGGCCGGGCTCGGTCTGGTGCTCCTGGCGGTCGGCACGGTGCTGAGCGAGCCGCTGCTGCGGGCCCACTTCGTGCTCGCCCGCTCGGTGCTCGCCCCCACCCAGGAGCAGGAGCTGGCGCTGCGGATCGACCGGCTGACCGAGACGCGGCACGAGGCCGTGGACACGGCCGCCTCGGAGCTGCGGCGCATCGAGCGGGATCTGCACGACGGGGCGCAGGCCCGGCTGGTCGCCATGGGGATGAACCTCGGGGCCATCGAGGCACTGGTCGAGAAGGACCCGGCGCAGGCGAAGAAGCTGCTGGCGATGGCCCGGGAGTCCTCGGCCGAGGCGCTCACGGAGCTGCGCGATCTGGTGCGGGGCATCCATCCGCCGGTGCTGGCCGAGCGGGGACTCGGGGACGCGGTACGGGCGTTGGCGCTGCGGCTGCCGCTGGCGACCGAGGTGGACGTGGAGCTGGCGGGCCGGGCCGAGGCCCCGGTGGAGTCGGCGGCGTACTTCGCGGTGAGCGAGGTGCTGACGAACGCGGCGAAGCATTCGGGCGCGGACCGGGTCTGGGTGGACGTGCACCACGCGGAGGGGATGCTGCGGATCTCGGTCACCGACAACGGGAAGGGCGGGGCGGTGGCCGGGGCGGGTTCCGGGCTGAGCGGAATCGAACGGCGACTCGGTACATTCGACGGCGTCATGGCCGTCAGCAGCCCCGCGGGCGGTCCCACCATGGTGACCATGGAGATTCCTTGCGAGTTGTCCTAGCCGAAGATCTCTTCCTGCTGCGCGACGGCCTGGTGCGCCTGCTGGAGGCGTACGACTTCGAGATCGCGGCCGCCGTCGAGACGGGGCCCGAACTGACCCGGGCCCTCGCGGAGCTTCAGCCGGACGTCGCCGTGGTCGACGTCCGGCTCCCGCCGTCCCACACGGACGAGGGGCTCCAGTGCGCCCTGGCCGCCCGGCGGGCCAGACCGGGGCTTCCGGTGCTCGTCCTGTCGCAGCACGTGGAGCAGTTGTACGCGCGCGAGCTGCTGGCGGACGGCAACGGGGCGATCGGCTATCTGCTGAAGGACCGGGTCTTCGACGCGGACCAGTTCGTCGACGCGGTGCGCCGGGTCGCGGCGGGCGGCACGGCGATGGATCCGCAGGTCATCTCCCAGCTGCTGAGCCGGCGGGCGCAGGACGAGCCGATGGGCGGGCTGACGCCGCGCGAGCGGGAGGTCATGGAGCTGATGGCGCAGGGCCGGTCGAACGCGGCGATCGCCTCGCAGATGGTGATCACGGAGCGGGCGGTGGCCAAGCACACCTCGAACATCTTCGGAAAGCTCGGCCTGCCGCCCTCCGACGACGACAACCGCCGCGTCCTCGCGGTGCTGGCCTATCTGGACCGGGGCAAGGCGTAGGGGGTGGAGGGGGCGTCCCGCGTCAGCCGTTGAACCAGGCGGCCATGTCGAGCCGGTGGGCGTCCGCGCCCACCATCGTGCGCAGATCGTCCTCCAGGGCGCGGACCCGGTCGGCGCCGAGGGTGCGGACCCAGGCGGCGCGGAGCCGGTCGAAGCCCTCGGCGGACCGGGTCAGCATGTCGATGCCGTGCGGGGAGAGCCGGACCAGTTTGCGGCGGCCGTCGTGGGGGTCGTCGAGGCGTTCGACGTATCCGAGGGCTTCGAGCTTCTCGACGGTCTTGCCCGCGGCCTGTTTGGAGACGCCGAGCCGGCGGCCGATCTCCCCGGCGGTCGATCCCGCGAGGCCCACCGCCTGGAGCGCGTAGCCGTGGGCGGGGCTGAGGCCGGCGTGCCCCTGCTCGGCGAGTTCGGCGTGGAGGGCGTCGACGACCGAGCGGAAGCCGGCGAACAGCAGCAGGGGCAGTTCGAAGCCGGCCCGGTCCGCGCCGGACGTCCCCTCGGCGGGCTCAGCCATTGCGAAACCCGACAACCTGGTTTACTTTTTCGTCAATCACGTTGTCGAGTTTACCGCGAGAGGGGACACCCATGTCCACGACCCGCTTTCCCGACCACACCCTGGAATCCGCCCCGGCCGCCGCCCGCCCCACCATGGCCTCCGTGGCCGAGAAACAGGGCTATCTGCCCGTCGGCGTCGCCCGGCTCGCCTCCTCGCCGGAGACGCTGAACGGCTTCCTCCGGCTCAGCGCCCTCTTCGAGTCCACGACCCTGGACCCGCTCTCCCGCGAGGTCCTGATCATGACGGTGGCCACCCGGAACGGCTGCCACCTCTGCGTGGCGATGCACACCGCCCGGCTCGCGGCGCTGGAGGCCGACGCCGCACTCGTCACCGCCCTGCGCGAGGGCGCCCCGCTGCCGGACGAACGGCTCGACGCCGTACGGGTGTTCACCCTGGCCGTCATCGAGACGGCGGGCGCCGTGGACGACGCCGCGCTCGGGGCCTTCCTGGCCCACGGCTACACCCCGCGCAACGCGCTGGAGGTGACGCTCGGCATCGGCGCCTACACCGTCTCGACCCTGGCCAACCGGATGACGGGCGCACCCGTCGACCCCCAACTCGCCGCTTTCGCCTGAGGATTGTCCCCGACCCGGGCGCCCTCCCGGGGTGACCATCGCACGATTCGCTCGTTCTGCTGAATGTGCGCCCACAGCCAGAGCCATCGTCAGCCGACGCGGGGCGGTCCGGGGCCGCGCTCGTCGAGCACTATCCGCGCCTGGTCCGGCTCGGCTATCTCATCCTGCCCCGGACACCCGACCGCGACCGGCGCGTGCTCACCGCCCACGCCCTGGCCCAGCGGTCGCTCCAGGCCGCGCTGCGCGCCGGTCCCGCGCTCGGCGGGGTGCTGCCGCCGCCCCGCCGCCCCGGCCGGTCCGCACCGGCCGATCCGGGGTACGCGTACGTCCGGAGCCGCGTGGTGCGCGGCGCCCTGGCGGCCGGGCGCGCGGGAGGGCCGGGCCACCGCCCCCGGCTCGCCCCGCTGCCGCCCGTCCTCCCCCTGGCCTGGGGGCTGCGGCTCCTCCCCCACTCCGGCGGGGCCGGCCAACTGGCCCTGGAGCAGGAGCTGTCGGAGGTCAGCCGGGCGGCGCGGGCGGCGTTCGCGCTGCGCGGTCTGGAGGGTCTCGCGGACGGCGAGATCCGCCGGGAGCTGGCCGACGCGGGCGTGGCCGACCCGCACGCCGCGCTGACGGAGGCCGACCGGGTGGCCTCGCCGCCCGAGCTGCTGGCCTCGCCGGGCTTCGACGCCTGCTCGCTGCGGGCCCGCCCGCCCGATCTGCCGCGCCGCCGCCGGTACACCCGCGCCGGTCTGGTGGCGCTCACCGCGCTGCTGGTCTGCGGGGCGCTGCTCGGACTGCCCGGCGACGGGTGGGGCCGGGGCGCCCCGGCCGCGCCGCCCTACGCGCGCAATCCGGCCGTCGAGGAGGCCCTGGACCCGGCGGCGCTGCGCAGGGTCCCGGCCGGCTTCTGGAAGCGTTCGGCCCGTACGGACTTCACCGCCTGGCCCACGCGCGGCGGCCTGGCCGAGGACACCGGGCTGCTGCGCCGCGCGCTCGCCGTCTGGGCGCGGCCGGGCGACGGGGTGCGGACCTCGGCGACACCGCACACCCCCGAGGGCCCGCCGATGGGACCGCCGCAGTTGCTGTACGCGGGCGAGGCCGGCGCCTCCCGGGTGGTGCTGTTCCACGACGGGCTGCGGGTGGTGCGGTACGCGGAGCCGCGCGCGGCCGGTTCCTCGGGCGCCGCGCTCGACTTCGCCCGGGTCGACGGGGCCGGCGCGGCGGACTCGGGCGCGCTGGTCGTGGACCGGGGGCGCGGCACGGTCCGGTATCTGACCGCGCCCTGGGTGCGCGGGGTGCGGGTGCGGGACCTGCTGGCCCCGGACCAAAGGCCCCGGGCGCCGCGCCGCGCCGCCGACGGGGTGACGGACGCGCTGGCGAGCCCGGTGAACGCCTCCGGCTGCGCGTCCTGGCCGGCGCTGGAGCTGGCCGGGCCGGGGGCGGTCCGGCTGGTGACCGATCTCGGCGAACTCGCCCCGGCCCGGCTGACCTCCGGCCCGCCCGCACACCCCCACGACGTCTCCGGACGCGGTGAGCACGAGAGCTGGGCGCGGACCGCCTGCCTGCTTCCGGCGGTGAGCGCGCACGGGGTGCGGTCGGTCAACTCCTGGGCGTACGCCCGGCAGTCGCTGCCCGAGGGCGCCGGCTCGGCCCAGTGGCTGTGCATCCGGGCGGAGACCTGGCGGGGCACCGGGAGCCGGGTCCTCGCCCTGTTCCAGCCGCTGTCCGCGCGGCCGGGCGGGGCCCGCCCGCCGGGTGCGGTCGCGGCCCGCGCCGAGGACTCGCCGGCCTGCGGGGCGCGGGCGCCCCGGGCACTGGCCGGGGTGCGGTGGAAGTCGCGCACCGGGCAGTGGTACGTCCTGGCCGCGGGCAGCGAGCAGTTCGCCTCGCTGGCCGCCTCGGGCGGGGTGGGCGGACGGGCGCGGGGACGGTTCCTCGCCCTGCCGGTCCGCGCGGGCGACCGGGCCCTGCTCGACGGCAGGCTGGCGGACGGCAGCCGGGTCGGGGTGCTGCGGTAGCGGGTGTCCGGGGCGCAGCGGACACGGGGAGGGGGAGGAACCGACGTCCCTCCCCCTCCCCGGCGGGTGTGCCGCCCCGGATCCGCGCGCCGGCGGATCCGGGACGGGCGGCGGCCGGACCGCCGCGGGCCGTTCAGACCTGGAGCCCCGTGGCCTTCACGTCCTCGACCTTGCGGACCTTGATCTCCATGCTGTTCACCTCCTTCCGACTGGACGACGTTCCCCCGACCGGTGGTGTGCCGGACCGGGGCGGAGAGGTGCCCGCGGGGTTTCAGCTCCTCGCCGTGAGGCGCCGGGCGCGCTCACGGACCGCGAGGGCCGCGGGAAGAACGAAGGGGGTCAGACAGACCCCGCTGCACAGCAGCGCCCACCAGAACTGCCCGGTGGCCGGGCCCGTGCCGAGCCGGTCGGCGGCCCAGCGCAGCACCTCCCAGGCGAAGGGCGCCAGGAAGAGCGCCGCCCAGACCAGGGTCAGCACGGCCCCGCAGAGCCGCACCCAGCGGAACCAGCGGCCGGCCCGGACGTCGACCGGATGCGCGTCGGCCAGTTCGGCGGCCCCCTCGGCGTCCAGCCGGCCGGCGGAGCGCCGGAGCATCAGGGTCGTGACCTGCCACAGGTTGCGGCAGCCCAGTGCGTTGACCAGCACCGCGTACAGGTCCGTGCGCAGGAAGACCATGCACTGCCAGAGCATCGCGGTGAGCTTCACGTAGATCCAGGTGGCGAGGACCGCGTCGAGCCGGTCCGGTGCCGCCCACGCCCCGGTGTCGATCAGCAGCCGCGCCGCCAGCGGTACGGCGAGCAGCACCGCGTCGAGGGCGAGGCCGGCCAGCAGCGGCCCGTACCGCTTGCGTTTCGGCACGGTCCACAGTTGGGTCAGATCGGTCTCGAAGACCAGCAGGAACCCCATCCGCCGGTCCATGCCGAACCGGGCCCCGAGACCGAGGGCGCGGGCCGCGAACCAGTGCCCCAGCTCGTGGAGGGCCGTGGCGGCCGTGGCGAGCGGGATGAGGATCAGGGTGCCGAGGCCGATGTCGTCCACGACGAACGCGTCGGTGCCCGGATCGGGGAAGAGGCCGGGCCGGAACGCGAACACGGCGAGCGCGAACACCGCGCAGGCGAGGTAGCAGCTCCAGGCCACCCGGCCGAAGAACGGCCGCGCGACCTCCTCGCGAACGCCGTCCAGCCACCGCCCGCCCTGCACGGGCGCCGAGCGGACCGGGGTGCTCTCCTGCCCCTCGTCGAGGAATCCCAGCTCGCGCAGGACCCCGACGAAGGACGGCACGTCGACGGGCTGCCCGGCGAACTCCTCGGCCTCGGCGGCGGCTTCCGCGACCGTCGCCCCGCGCGTCAGCGCCTCGATGACCACGCCCCCGACCTTCGGAATGGCGACGAACCGCCCCGTCTCCGGGTCGCCGACCAGGACCTCGTCCTCCCCCTCGGGCACCAGGCTCAGCGGGCGCAGCCGCACGGTCGCCGCCGGGGATCCGTCCACCTCGCTCATGCCGCCGCCCCCCGTACGGGAGCCAGCGCGCAGACCGGGCAGTCCGGCACCTCGGGGAACGGCACCCGGTCGGCCGCCAGGCCCGTGCGCAGATCGAGCCGGACCCGGGCGCCCGCGGCCACCGGCTCCTGGAACCCGGTCAGATAGCGCAGGCCCTCCAGCGCGATCAGCGAACCGATCTGCATGGCCACGGGGCCGATGAGCGGGTTCGTGGTCCGCATGCCGTACACGAGGTCCTCCGCGGCCGCCGCGCCGGTGCCCTCCTCGGGGCGCTGTCCGAACTCGCAGGCCAGGCAGGCGCTCCGCCCCGGATCGACGGACATGTACGAGAGCAGCGTGCGGGTGGCGCCGCCGACGACCAGCGGCACACCGGCCCGGACGGCGGCCTCGTTCACCCACAGGCCGGCGTCGGGATGGCCGTCCAGGCCGCCCACCATCAGATCGGTGCCGTCGGTGAGTCCGGCGAGGTCCTCGGGGCCCGCGACCCAGCGGTCGACGGTGCGCACCTCGATGTCCGGGTCGTAGGCCCGCACCCAGGCCGCGGCGCGCTCGACCTTGGAGCGGCCGACGTCCTCGTGGCGGTAGAGGAACTGCCGGGCGAAGTTGCGGGTCTCGACGCGGTCGTGGTCCAGCAGGGTCAGCCGGCCGACGCCGAGTCCCGCCAGGCACTGCACCAGCGAGGAACCGCCGCCGCCCACGCCGAGCACCAGGACGTGCGCGTCGCGCACCCGGCGCAGGAAGTCGGTGCGGTGCCGGTCGAGGTCCGCGAAGGTGCCGAAGAACGCCAGGTTGGAGAAGTGCCGCTCGTCCACGGCCGGATCGCCGGTGAACCTGCCCTCCTCGCGTTCGACCAGCCCCAGGCCGGCCAGGCCCGCCAGTCCCCCGTCGAGCTCGTCCGCGGTGACCTCGACCCCCCGGGCGGTGAGCGCGTCGCGCAGTCCGGGCACGCTCCGGGGCCCCTCCCGCAGCACGGAGAGCAGCGCCTCGACCTTCCCCTCGGGGTCCTCCAGGGTGATCGACTCACGGGGGTCGAAGACGACGATCAGGTCCTCCCCCACCGTCCGCCAGGAGCACTCCTTGAGCGCGACACGCATCAACCCACTCGCTTTCGGCCCCGGCGGACCCCGGACTCCCCGGGCTCGGCGCCACTCTGTGTCCCGGGGCTGAACTTCCGCTTTGACGGCGCTTTGGGCCGCCGCCGCAGGTCAGCCGGTACGGGCCCGGGGCGCGCCCGGTGGCTCAGCGCGCCGTCCGCAGCAGCGCGCGCACGGCGTCCGCGCCCGGGTGGTCGAGTCCCTCGAAGAGGGCGAGGGAGGACCGCCACGCCTCGCGCGCGCCCGCAGGGTCGCCGACGGCGCCCAGGACCTCGCCGAGCTCGCGCAGGGCGACCGCCTCGCCGTACCGGTTGCCGAGCCGGCGGAACCCCTCCTGGCAGCGGCGGCAGCATTCCAGGGCCTCGGTGTACTGGCCCATGGCGCGGTGGACGACGCCGAGGGTCTGCCAGGTGTACGCCTCACCGAGCCGGTTGCCCTCCGCCCGGTGCAGCCGCATCGCCTCCTCGCAGCAGGCGAGGGCCTTCTCGTGGTCGCCCAGATGGGTGTGGCACCAGCCGATGTTGTTCAGCGCGCCGCCCCATCCGGCCCGGTTGCCGGCCGCGCGCTCCAGTTCCAGGACCTGCTCGACGCAGCGGAGCGTGGCGCGGTAGTCGCCCTGCTGCTCGTACGACCAGCCGAGGGTCCGCAGGGTGTGGGCCTGGGCCGGCAGATCGTTCAGCTCGCGTTGCAGCTCCAGCGCCCGGGACAGCGCGTGCCGGGCCTCCTCGTGCCGGCCCAGCCGGATCGCGGCCCGGCCCGACTCGCAGTGGCACAGCGCCGTCCCGGCCCGGTCCTCCTGGCGCCGGGCCGCGGCGATGGCCGTGCGCTGGGTGGCCGCCCAGTCGTGCCAGCGTCCGCTGAGATGGAGGAAGTCGCCGAGGGAGAGCGGCAGTTGCCAGGCATGGGCGTCGAAACCGGCCGGGCCCGCCGCGTCGGTCACCGCGAGCAGGACCTGGTGCTCCGCCTCGAACCACGCCATCGCCTCCTCGTGCCCCTCCGGGTGTCCCGGTACGGAGCCGGGCACCGGGGGCGGCAGCGGCAGTTCGCGGCGGACCGGGGCGAGCCGCCGGGCCGCGACGTGCGCGGTGTGCAGGAAGTGGTCGAACAGGCGGTGCAGCGCCGCGGTGCGTTCCGCCGCGGTCTCCTCGGCCGCCGCCAGCCCGGCCGCGTAGGCGCGCAGCAGGTCGTGGAAGGAGTAGCGGCCCGGGCGGTGCTCGTCGATCAGGTGGACGTGGGCCAGTTCGGTCAGCGCCGCGGCGGCGTCCTGGACGGAGAGCCCGGCCAGCGCCGCCACGGCGGGCGCGGCGGCGTCCCGGCCGGGGTACAGCCCGAGCAGCCGGAAGACCCGGGCCGTACCGGCGTCCAGCCGGAGGTAGGACCACGAGAAGACCGTCCGTACGCTGCTCGCCGACTCGCCGGTTTCCAGCGCGTCCAGCCGCCCCCGGGTGCCGCGCAGTTCCGCCGCGACCGCGCTGAGCGCGAATCCGGGACGGCCGACGGCGCGGGCGGCGGTCACGGCGAGCGCCAGCGGCAGCCGGGCGCACAGGCCGATCAGCTCGGCCACCGCCTGCGGCTCCGCGGCGATCCGGTCCCGGCCGAGCCGGGCGACGAGCAGTTCGTGCGCCTCCTCGCGCGGCAGGACGTCCAGGCAGACCAGCCGGGCGCCGTCGGTGACGGCGAGACCGGCCAGCCGGGCGCGGCCGGTGACGACCACCGCGCAGCCGGCGCCGCCCGGCAGCAGCGGGCGCACCTGGTCGGCGTCGGCGGCGTTGTCGAGGACGAACAGCAGCCGGCGGCCCGCGGTCTCGGTGCGCAGCAGCGCGGTCCGCGCCTCCAGCGCGTCGGGGATGCGCTCCGGCGGCACCGCCAGGGCCTCCAGGAAACCCCGGATCGCCTCGCCGGGCGGCACGGGTCCTGCGGCGGAGCCGAAGCCGCGCAGATTCACGTACAGCTGGCCGTCCGGGAAGTCCGGCGCCGCGCGGTGGGCCCAGTGCAGGGCCAGCGCGGTCTTCCCCGAACCGGCCGTACCGGTGATCACGCGCACCGCCGGGCCCGTGCCGGGGTCCGCGTCGCCGGACGGCCCGTCCAGGGCCCGCAGTTCGGACCGCCGTCCGGCGAATCCGCTCACCCCGGCGGGGAGCTGACGCGGTGGCGTCGGCCCGGTCCGGGGCGGCCGGGCCGGGGGGCGGGGGCCGGGCCGGGGGGCGGCGAGCGCCGGGTCGCCGCGCAGCATGCGCTGGTGCAGTTCGCGCAGCGGGACGGACGGTTCGACGCTGAGTTCGGCGGTCAGCAGCCGGTGCACCTCGCGGTAGGCGTCGAGCGCCTCCGCCTGCCGCCCGGACCGGTACAGCGCGAGCATCAACTGCTCCCAGAGCCCTTCCCGGAGCGGGTGTTCGCGCACCGACTGCCGCAGCTCCGGCACCAGCGCGAGGTGCCGGCCGCAGACCAGGTCGGCCTCGACGCGGGCCTGGAGGACGTCGAGCCGCTGTTCGTCCAGGCGGGCCGCCTCCGCGTCCACCACCGGGCCGGGCGGGACGTCGGCGAGCGCGGGGCCGCGCCACAGGGCGAGCGCCTCCGCGAGCAGGTCCGCCGCGCGTTCGGCCTCGCCGGCCGCCAGCGCGGCCCGCCCGGACGCGCCGAGCCGGGCGAAGACGGCGGCGTCCAGATCGTCCTCGCCGTCGGGCACCACCTGGTAGCCCGGCGGCCGGGTGACCAGTAACCGGCCCTCGCGGTCGCCGAGTTCACGGCGCAGCCGCAGCACGTACTGCTGGATGAGATTGGCGGCGGCCCTGGGTTCGCGTCCGCCCCACAGCTCCGTCCCCAGCCGGTCCGTCGGCACGGGGGTGTCGCGCCGCACCAGCAGCGTGGCGAGCAACGCCCTCGGTTTCGCGGCGGAGATGCCGCGCCAGTGGGTGCCGTCGAATATTTCGAGGGCACCGAGGATACGGAAACGCATCCGGCCTCCCCCGCCGTCCGTACCGTGTGCGTGTGATCTTGCCACTGGCCGGAACGATGCGCCACGCGGTTGCCCCGACGGCCGGGGGGCCGCGCCGGGCCCGTCGGACGAGGAAGTCGCCGCAGACCTCTGTCATCACGGCTTACCCCTCAGTACATTGACAACATGTCTAATACGCAGCCAGCGGCGGTCGCGTCGGAGCGGATCGCGCTCAAGGCCCGCCGGGTCTCCTTCGCCTGGGACCGGACCCCCCTGCACTGGGTGCCCGGCGATCCGTTCACCACGCACACCATCAATGTGCTCCATCTGCTCCTCCCGGCCGGGGAGCGCTGGTTCATCCACGTCTACCGCCAGGTGCTGCCGTACATCCACGACGAACGGCTGCGACAGGACGTCATCGGCTTCATCGGCCAGGAGGCCGTGCACTCCCAGGCGCACGACGACGTGCTGCCGCACCTGCGCGAACTGGGCCTGGACCCCACCCCGTACACCGCGCAGATCGACTGGTTCTTCGAGAAGCTGCTCGGCGACCGGACGCTGCCGCCCGGACGGCCGCGCCGGTGGTGGCTGATGGAGCGGGTGGCGATCATCGCGGCGATCGAGCACTACACGGCGTTCCTCGGCGACTGGATCCTCAACGCCGACGAGCTGGACCGGCGGGGCGCCGATCCCACCATGCTGGACCTGCTGCGCTGGCACGGCGCCGAGGAGGTCGAGCACCGCTCGGTGGCCTTCGACGTCTTCACGCACGTCGACGGCGGCTACCGGCGGCGGGTGCGGACCTGGGCGACGGCCTTCTCCGCGCTGCTCTTCCTCTGGCAGCGCGGCGCCCGCTTCTTCATGGAGAACGATCCGAGCCTGCTGGACGGCAAGGCGTCCTTCGGGCAGTTCTACCGCGCCGGCCGGCGGGGCACCCTGCCCGCCACCCCGGCGATGCTGCGCTCCATCCCCCGCTATCTGAGCCGGTCGTACCACCCCTCGCAGGAGGGAAGCACGGCCCAGGCCGCCGCCTACCTCGCCCGCTCGCCCGCCGCCCTCGCGGCCGAGGCCCGTACGACGGAAGCGCGCTGACGATGAACCGCACCCCCCTGCCCCTGACCCGGCTGCGGACCGCCGCCGTGGTGGCCGGTGCCGCACTGCTCACCCGGCGGGCCCTGCGCCGGCGCATCGCCCGCTCCCCGCTCTGGCCGCTGCCCGCCCTGGACGAACCGATATCCGGCCACGCCCGGCGACGCCGCACCACCGCCGGGCGGCGGCTGCTGATCACCGGCCGGACCTCCCCCGCCGAGGGCGTCGTCCAACTGCGCCTGGAGGGACCGGACCTGCCCGCCTGGGAGCCGGGCGCCCATCTGGACCTGGTGCTGCCGTCCGGACTGGTCCGCCAGTACTCCCTCTGCGGCGACCCGGCCGACACCGGGGCGTACACCGTGGCGGTCCGGCTGGTCGAGGACGGCCGGGGCGGCTCGCGCGAGGTGCACACCGCGCTCCGGGAGGGCCGGGAGATCGAGGTGCACGGCCCGCGCAACCGCTTCCCCCTGACCGGGGCCCCGGCCCATCTCCTCGTCGCGGGCGGCATCGGCATCACCCCGATCCTGCCGATGGTGCGCGCACTGGCCGCCGCCGGGGCGGACTGGCGGCTGGTCTACGGGGGCCGCAGCCGGGCCACGATGCCCTTCCTCGACGCGCTGGAGCGGCTGGACGCGGGCACCGGCCGGGTGACCGTCGTCCCGCAGGACGAGGCCGGCCATCCCGACCTCACGGCGGCCCTCGCCGACACGGCCGAGGGCACGGCCGTCCACTGCTGCGGCCCGGAACCGCTCATGGAGGCCGTCGCCGCCGCGCTGCCGTCCGGCCGCACCCTGCACCTGGAGCGCTTCTCGCCGCGCGGCGACGACGCGGCGGACCGGACACCGTTCGAGGTCGAACTGCGCCGCACCGGCCGCACGGTGCCCGTCGCGGCCGGCGAGTCGGTGCTCTCCGCCGTCCGCGCGGAGGTGCCCTACGTGGCGTACTCGTGCGAACAGGGCTTCTGCGGCACGTGCCGACAGCGCGTCCTGGAGGGCGAGGTCGACCACCGCGACGAACTGCTCAACGACGAGGAGCGGCGCGACTCCATGCTGATCTGCGTGTCCCGGTGCCGGGGCGAGCGGTTGGTCCTGGACCTGTAGAACAGGGCGCCGGGGGCGGGTCGGTACGCTGGTGACCATGACGACGACCCCGGTGAAGCGCAGGATGGGCGTCGAGGAGCGCCGGCGGCAGCTGATCGGCGTGGCGCTGGAGCTGTTCAGCCGCCGGGCCCCGGACGAGGTGTCGATCGACGAGATCGCCGCCGCCGCCGGGATCTCCCGGCCGCTGGTCTACCACTACTTCCCCGGCAAGCAGAGCCTGTACGAAGCGGCGCTGCGGCGGGCCGCCGACGAACTGGCGGCCCGCTTCCTGGAACCGCACGAAGGCCCGCTGGGCGCCCGGCTGTTGCGGGTGATGGGGCGGTTCTTCGACTTCGTCGACGAGCACGGCCCCGGCTTCGCCGCGCTCATGCGGGGCGGCCCGGCGGCCGGCTCCTCCACGGCCAATGCCATGATCGACGGGGTGCGCCGGGCGGCCTGCGAGCAGATCCTCGCCCACCTCGGGGTCGAGGACCCGCCCGCCCGGCTGGAGCTGGTCGTCCGCTCCTGGGTCTCGCTCGCCGAGTCCACCGCCCTGATCTGGCTGGACGGCCGGCGCGTCCCGCGTGCGGAGCTGGAGACCCAGCTCGTGCACGACTTCGCCGCGCTGGCCGCTGTAAGCGCCGCGTACAACGAGGAGATGGCCGGCATCGTGCTCCGCGTCCTCTCCCAGGAGCCGGCCGACGGGCCCTTCGGCGACCTGCTGGCCCGGCTCTCCGCGCTGGCCCCCGCCGTCCCGGCGGTGCCGGCCCGCCGGCTGCCGGGCCAGGGCTCCTGAGAAGGCTGCGAGGGGGCGGACGGACCGCCCGCCCGGCGCCGGGCTCCGGGGCGCGTCGGCCCCGGGGCCCGGCGGTCCTCACCGCGCGGCGCGCCGCACCGAGACGAACGGCTGGGGCTCCGCGCCCTGCGCGGTCGAGGTACCGACCACCGTGAGCCCGCCCCGGCCCCCGGACACCCCGGTCGCCAGGTTCTCCGGGGGCGCCGAGGGGTCCGTCGCCCCGGGCCGGGCCAGGGCCAGGTCCTTCCACCGCCCCCGGGTCCCGGCGGCGCCGGTGGCGTCCGGGTCGAGCGGCGTCCAGGCCCAGGCCAGCGCGGAGCGCCGGGCACCGAGCGTCTGGCCCACGACGGCGATGCCGCCCCCGGGGCGGACGGTCAGGCCGAAGAGCCGTGCGTCCACGTCCGGCACGGGGACCCTGCGCCATCCGGTGCCGTCGTGACGGGCGGCCAGGGCGCGGGTCGTGCCGTCCTCCGGCGACCAGTCCTCGCCGACCAGCCACACATCGCCCTCGTCGGTCACCGCGAGGCTCTGGGCCTGGCCGGGAAGGTCCGTGACGCCGGGAACGCCGACCCGCTCCCAGGAGACCCCGTCGTAGTGCATCAGCAGCGGGGTTCCGCCGGAGCCGTCGTACCCGGTCGCCCAGACGTCGTGGTCGGAGACGGCCCGCACCGCGTTCAGGTACCAGTAGTCGCCGGGCAGTTCGGGGAGCGGGACGTCGCGCCAGGCCGTCCCGTCGAAGTGCCGGGCGATGCCGGCGGTCCGGGACTCGATGATCCAGCCGCCCTTGGCCTCGTTCCAGGTGCGCGAGACCTCGATCTGCGCGAGGCCCACGGCCCAGGCGCCTCCCGGGCGCGCGTCCACGTCGAGCAGGGAGCCGGACTCGGCCTTCTCCGGCAGGCCGGCCGCGACGACCCGCCACCCCTTGCCGTCGAAGTGCTGCGTGTAGACCCGGCCGTCGAGGACCGAGGTGTCGTCACCGACGAGCCACACGTCGCGGGAGCCGTTCGCGTCCATGGCGTTGACGCGGCTGCTGATCTCCCCGGCGACGGCCGTGGCGGGGGCGACCGGGGTCCAGGCGGCGCCCGGCTCGGAGCGCTCGGCCACCACCGGTCCGAACCGGGTCACCCTGCCCTCCTGCCGCACGGTGAATCCGGCCGCCCAGGTCCTCCCCCCTCCCATCGGCACGACGTCCATGAGGGTGGCGTCATGGAACGGCACCGACTCGCTCGCCCAGGCGGGAGCGGGCGTACCGCTCCCGCCCGCCGCGGTCGCGGGCAGGGGGGCGGACAGTGCGGCGATCAGAGCGGCCGCGGCCACGACGGCGCGACGGCTGGGTTTCTGCACGGGTGGTTCCTTCCGGAGACGGTCTCACCCGGTAAGTGCCCCGGCCCCGCGCCCGGGTTGCAGCCGATCCGCGAGACCTTCGCCGCTCAGAGCTTCCGGTACGACGGGTCCAGGTCGCGGGTCTCCGCCGACAGATGCGGTGCCAGTCCCTCGACGGGCCGGATGTGGGCGGTGAGCAGATCCAGCACGGCCTGGGTGAGCCGGGCCCGGACCTCCGGGGTGCGGCCGGGGAGCAGCGCGATCTCGACGTGCACGATCGCGTCGCCCTCGGGCGCGTCCGCGACCACGGTCTCCTCGACCCGCCGGAACCGGGTCTTGCAGGCGGCGATCTTGGTGGTGACGGTCTCCGCGATCAGGGGGTGCAGGGCCCCCGCGAAGCCGGGGCGGTCGAAGGCGTCGTCGAGTTCGGCGGAGTAGTCGACGGTGATCTGCGGCATGGCGGGCTCCTGGTCGGGGCATGGGGCGCGGAAGGGCGACCGCCCCACCCTTCACCGTCGGCGGCGGCCCGCACAAGCACGATCCACTACGTGAGCAACTGCCCCTGGAGCGCCAGGGCCAGGCCCGCCTCGGCGGTGTCGTTGCGGCCCCGTTCGAAGGCGCGGCGGTAGGCGGCGTCGCCGATGGCCGCGCGGGCGCGGCGTTCGCATGCCTCGCGGAGGGGGCCCAGCTCCGGGGTGCCGCGCTGGGGGTGGCCGACCATGCCCCAGTAGATCTGCCCGGTGCCGTAGACGCGGGCGGCCTCGGCGCCCTCGCCCTGGGCGGCGATGGCCGCGGCCAGGATGTCCAGTCCGAGGGCGATGCCGAAGCGGTCGCGGAGCCGGTGCTTGCCGGCGATCATGGCGCGGGCGTGGGCGGCGGCGGCGTCGGCGCGGTCCTGGAGCAGGGCGATGAGGGCGAGTTGGTAGTCGACGTAGCTGAGCGTCCATCCCTCGTCCCTGGCCTCGCAGGCGGCGCGCAGGACGACGGCGGCCTCGGCGGCCTCGTCGAGCCGGCCGAGGCCGATCAGGGCGAAGACGGTGATCATGTGGCAGCGCAGCCGGTAGGCGGTCTCCAGGGGGGTGCCGGCGCCGGTGGTGCTGAGCACCCGGTCCGCCTCGCGCAGGCCCTTCTGCGGTTCTCCGGTCATGAGGTGGGTGAGGCCGCGCAGATAGGCGGCGGCGAGGATGCCCTCGTCGGTGCCGTCCTCGGCGGCCGCGCGCAGGCACTGGTCCCCGACGCGTTCGGCGGCCTGGTAGTCGCCCTGGAGCATCTGGCAGATGCCGAGGACCCACAGGACGCGGGTGCGGTGGGGGCCGTCGGCGGGGCCGCGCTCCAGGGCGCGCTGGGCGTAGCCTCGGGTCTGCGGGAGGTGGCCGCAGCAGCACCAGAAGAAGCCGATACGGCCGGCCATCTCCTGGGCGGCCTCCGGGTCGTGGTCGAGGAGATGGTCGAGGGCGGCGCAGAGGTCGGTGTGGGACTCCGCGATGCGGTGGTACCAGTGGATCTGGTCGTCGCCGGTCCAGCCGGCGTGGGCGCTGCGGGCGAGCCGGAGGAAGCAGGCGGCGTGCCGGTCGGCGGCGGCACGCTCCTCCCCGAGTTCGGCGAGCCACATCCGGCCGTACTCGCGGATGCTGTCCAGCATGCGGTGGCGTACGCCGTCGCGGTCGCG
This sequence comes from Streptomyces sp. NPDC001515, assembly GCF_053597115.1. Taxonomy (NCBI): domain Bacteria; kingdom Bacillati; phylum Actinomycetota; class Actinomycetes; order Kitasatosporales; family Streptomycetaceae; genus Streptomyces; species Streptomyces sp. NPDC001515. Next base: position 69,486 of record NZ_JBSFHN010000002.1, on the reverse strand, counting down.
GGCGACGACCGACTGGGCGACCAGGGCGCGCAGGGCGCCTCGGACGGCTTCGGGGGTGAGGGGCCCTCCGGCGCAGACGTCGACGGCGGTGTCCTCGTCGAAGTCGCCGCGCAGCACGGTGAGCCGGGCCCAGAGCAGGCGCTGGGCGGGGGTGCACAGTTCGTGGGACCAGCCGATGGTGGTGCGCAGGGTGCGGTGGCGCCGGGGCAGCAGGGTGGTGTCGGCGAAGACGTCGAGGCGGGAGCCGAGCCGGGTGGCGACCTCGCCGGGGCTCTGGCGTCCGACGGCCGCGGCGGCGAGTTCGACGGCGAGGGGGATGCCTTCGAGGCGCCGGCAGATCTCGGCGGCGGCCGCGGGGTCGTGGGGGGTGTCGGGGGCGGCGGCGGCCGCGCGGTCGCGGAAGAGGGCGAGGGCGGCGGCACCGGCTCCGTCCACGGGCAGCGGTTCCACCTCGACGCGCTGTTCGCCCTTGATGTCCAGGGGGCGCCGGCTGGTGGTGAGGACGGTGAGTCCGGGTGAGGTGGTGAGGATCTCGCCCAGCAGGTGCGCGCAGGAGGGGCGCAGGTGTTCACAGGAGTCCAGGACGAGCAGCAGCTGTTTGTCGGCGAGCCATTCGCAGAGCACGTCGATGGGGGTGCGCAGGGTGTGGTCGCTGAGTCCGACGGCGTCGGAGACGGTGGCCAGGAGCAGTTCGTCGTCGTGCAGCGGGGCGAGTCCGGCCCAGTGGACGCCGTCGCGGTAGAGGGATTCCACGCGGGTGGCCGCGCGGACGGCGAGCCGGGTCTTGCCGACCCCGCCGGGTCCGGTGAGCGTGGTCAGCCGGCCGGCGGAGAGGGTGTGGCCGATCAGTTCGAGCTCCGCCTCCCGTCCGACGAAGCTGTTGGTCTCCTCGGGGATGTTGCTCGCCATGGTCACCGTCGCTGCACAGCTGGATCGGCCGGTTCCGGCCCCGGGGTGCCCGCGCGGCGCCCTGGGGGCGGGGTGCGGGTCCCGGGGCCGGAACCGGCCGGGTGGAGTGGGAGGGGCGCGTCGGGGAGTGCGCTGGTGGGGCTCTCCCCGACGGGCTGCCCCTACGGTAGTCCTGTCGCGGTCAGCGCAGGGCGAACACCGCCACCGTACGTCCCGGAACGGTGAAGCTTCCCGAACTCCGCTCGTACGAGGCCCTCTTGACGGTAAGATCCGCGCCCGCCGCCTGGACGGGGTGGAGGGCGTAGCCCTTTCCGGCCAGGGCGCTGACCTTCTGGGTGGTGGTGCCGGGGGCGGCGTTGAAGACGACCACGAGCGAGCCGAGCCGCATGGTGATCACCCCGGGGGTCTCGCCGGTGCCGGAGAGCGGGAACGCGAGCCGGTCCTGCACCTGCGCGGCGGTGGCCAGGTCGAAGTCCTTCTCCGTGGTGCGGATGGTGAGCAGGTCCCGGTACGCGGCCGAGGCGCCGTTGATCTCCGCGCAGCCGGGGGTGAGCGCCGGATTCGCCAGCAGCGGCTTGGCGTACGGCCACTTGGCCTGGTTGTCGGCGGCCGGCGGCAGTCCGCGCCCGAAGCCGTTGCCGTCCCGGCAGTCCCAGTGCAGGGCGTTGAACCAGTCGCCGCTGTCGAAGGAGTTGCGGTCCAGCGACTTGGAGCGGAGCAGGTCGGTGCCGGCCTGGGAGAGGGACGGGCCCTGCGAAAGGGCGGCCGTCGCCATGGCGAGGACCTGCGTCCTGGCCCGGTCGGCGGCGGAGGTGCCCGCCGGGAGCTTGAAGGCCAGGGCGTCGTACAGGGACTCGTTGTCGTGGGCGTCGGCGTAGGCGAGGGCGTCACCGGGGGCGGCGGCATAGCCGGCCGGGGCGCCGTTGTAGTCGACGTCGGAGCCCTTCACGGTCTTCCCGGAGGTGTCGGTGAAGGTGTAGCCGGCGAGGTTGCCGGTGAGGCCGACCTTGATCAGGTCCTGGTAGTGGAGGAGGCGGGCCTTCTGCTCGGCCTCGGTGCCGTTGGCGGCCGAGGCGTTGGGGTCGGTGTAGAGGCCGGTGGCGAAGCCCTGGACGCCGGGGTCCTCGTCGAACGGGGAGCCGCCGCGCACGGCGTCGCGGGCCCGGTCGGAGAAGGTGGCGATGCCGGTGCCGGCCATGTTCTTCTGGGTGGCCTGGACGAAGCGGGCGTCGTCGGCGATCTCGCCGAAGTTCCAGCCCTCGCCGTACAGGATGATCTTCTTTCCGTCCACGCCGTCCTTGGCGACGGTCAGCGCGTCGAGGGCCTTGCGGACGGCCAGGATGTTGGCCTTGGGGTGGTGGCCCATCAGGTCGAAGCGGAAGCCGTCGACCTTGTACTCCCTGGCCCAGGTGACGACCGAGTCCACGACGAGCTTGCCCATCATGGTGTGCTCGGGCGCGGTGTTGGCGCAGCAGGTGGAGGTGGCGACGGTGCCGTCCTCCAGGAGCCGCTGGTAGTAGCCGGGCACGATCCGGTCGAGGACGGACTTCTCGTCCTGGCCGGAGGCGACGGTGTGGTTGTAGACGACGTCCATGACGGTGCGCAGTCCGGCGCCGTTGAGGCCCTGGACCATCCGCCGGAACTCGACGGTGCGCTTCGTGCCGTCCGGGTCGGAGGCGTAGCTGCCCTCGGGGACGGTGTAGTGCAGCGGGTCGTAGCCCCAGTTGAAGCCGTCCTTCGCGGCGGCCTTCGCCACGCACGCCTGCTGTTCGGCGGAGTCGGGGGCGTAGACGGACAGGTCGCAGGCGGGCTTCTGCTGGTCCTTCCTCTTCTCGGGGATGGTGCCGATGTCGAAGGCGGGAAGCAGGTGGACGTAGCTGGTGCCGGCCTCCGCGAGCCGCTTGAGGTGCGTCATCCCGTCGGAGCGGGTGTCGGTGAACGCCAGGTACTCACCGGGGTGCTTCGAGGTGGGGTCCGCGATGGAGAAGTCGCGGATCTGGAGTTCCTGGATCTGGGCGTCGCGCAGCGGCACGGCGGCGGGCTTGCGAAGGGTGTCCCAGCCCTTGGGGGCGAGGGAGCGGTCCGCCAGGTCCACGACGAGGCTGCGGGCCGAGTCGGCGGTCAGGGCCGTGGAGTAGGGGTCGGTGACCTTGTTGGTGACGAGCTTCCGCACGGTGGGCGCCCAGACGTCCACGACGTACCGGTAGGGCTTGCCCGTCCAGTTCTTCTTCCCGGTGACGGACCAGACGCCGGTACGGTCGTCGCGCCGCATGGGGACGGTCTTCCCGTCGAGTTCGAGGGCGACGGTACGGGCGGTGGGCGCCCACACCGAGAGGGTGGGGGTGCCGTGGCGGAAGACCGGGCCGAGGGCGGCGCCGCTCGCCCGCGCGCCGTAGAGGTCGTCGAGAACGCCGGCGCTCTGCACCCCGGTGGCGGCGAGCAGGGCGCCGTTGGCGGCGCGCTGGGTGGCGATCAGCTGGCCGCGCAGGGCCTCGCGGACGCGGTCGCGGTCCCGGGCGTCGACGGTGAAGGCGGGGTAGTCCTTGAGGTGCGGGTACGCCGCCTTCTGGGCGTCGGTCAGCGCGGACGGGGTGAGGCGCAGCCACTGGCCCTCGTCGCTGAGGGCGCCGTCCTCGACGGTGATGCCGCCGCGCGGGGCGTACACGAGCTGCTGGCTGGTGGCCTCGGTGGCCTTGACCTTCCAGACGACGGTGCCGGCGTCGATCCACTGCGCCTCGGCCTTGGTCAGGTCGGGCGTCGGGACGCCGCCGGCCTGCGGGAGCAGGTAGCCGGCCCGGCCGCCGAGCAGCCAGACCTCGTGGCCGTACGTGGCGAGGTCGAGGGACTGGTCGCTGGGCAGGTCCTTCTCGTCGCCCCGGTGCAGGATGTAGCTGAGCGCGGTGGCGCCCTCGGTGAGCGGGACCTCGAAGGTGAGCCCGGAGGCGTCCTTCTTCACGGGCTGGAGCGGCTTGGCCCAGTCGGTCGGCTCCTTGGCACCGGTCCAGGTGTGCAGGCCCCAGCCGTCGTAGTCGCCGTCGGCGCGGTAGTAGTGCAGCACGGCCTTGGTGGTGTCCTGCGCCGGGTAGGCGCCGTCCGGCGCGGTGTCGGCCTGGCCGTCCTGGCCCTGCGCGATCCACACCTCACCGGTCTTCGCCAGGTCCACGCTCCGCTCGGGCCCGTCGGCGGTCCCGGACCTCTCGACGGTGTACGGGACGGTGGCGGCGCCCTCCGGCACCTCGACCCAGGCGAACGCGCCGTAAGCGTCGCGCCCGGCGAAGGCGGCGGTGGCCGTGCCGGACCTCAGCCGCCAGCCGTCGTAGTCGCCGTCGGCGCGCCGGTAGTGGACGACGGCGTAGTCGCGCTCGACGGCCACGGGCTTGGCCGGGGCGGGTGCCTGTCCGGCGGTGGAGGAGGCGGTGGCGCTCGCGGTGCGGCCGGTGCGGTCCACCACGACGGCCTTGTAGCGCAGGGGCGTTCCGGCGGTCGTGTCGCTCAGCGTCTGGGTGACCGTGTACGGGGCGTGGTCGGCGGTGCCGAGGGTGGTCCACTTCCCGTTGCCGGTCTGGGCGGCGAAGACGACCCGGTTGAGGGAGCCGCCGTCCACGTCCGCGGTGATCTCGACGGTGCCGGTGGCACCGGCGGCCGGGGCCTTCAGCGTGAGGGAGGGCTTGGCGGCCGGGGCCGCGAGCGGCTTCGCGGCGCGGAGCACGAGGCTCGACAGCGCCGGGACGGTGACCGTGATCCTCGTGTCGGCGCCGCTGCGGACGGTGCCGGAACCGCCGTACAGGGTACGGAAGTCCATGCGGGCGGACTCCGTGGGCAGCTCGACGGTCTTCGCGGAGGTGCCGTTGTTGACGGCGACCACGTACTCGTCGCCGCGCGCCGCGTCCGTCCGCGAGAAGGCGTAGACGGAGCCCTCGGCGTACCGCTCGGTCTGCACCCCGTCGCGCAGCGCCGGATGGTCCCGGGTGAGCTTCGAGAGGGCGGCGATGGAGCGGTAGAGCGGGTGCGTCGGGTCGTAGGCGTCGGAGGCGTGGGTGCGGTCGGTGCCCAGCTCGTCGTCGTCGAGGTAGTCGGCGGTCTTCGAGGCGAACATGGTCTGGCGGGCGTCCTTGTCGCCGCCGGCCCCGGTGAAGCCCTGCTCGTCGCCGTAGTAGACGACGGGGTTGCCCCGGCTGAGGAACATCAGCTCGTTGGCCAGCTCCGCGCGCTCGACCAGCTCCGCGTCACCGGCCTTCGGGTTGTCCTGCTTGAGGAAGGTGCCGATGCGGCCCATGTCGTGGTTGCCGAGGAAGGTCACCTGCTCGTAGGCGTTGGCCTTGTCGGTGGTGTAGCGGTAGTCGTCGCCGAAGACGGCGGCGAGCTTCGAGGCCGGGGCGCCCTGGGAGGCGAACTGACGGGCGGCCTCCTGGAACGGGAAGTCGAGCGTCGCGTCCAGCCGCCCCCGGGTGACGTAGGGCGAGGTGATCGCGGTGTCGGCCGAGTAGACCTCGCCGAACATGAAGAAGTCCTCGCGCCCGCGCTTGGCCGCGTAGGCGTCGAGCGCGGTGGCCCACTGGGTCCAGAAGTCCAGGTCGACGTGTTTCACGGTGTCGATCCGGAACCCGTCGATGTCGAAGTCGCGGACCCACTTCTCGTAGATCTTCTCCATGCCGGAGACGACCTCGGGCCGTTCGGTCCACAGGTCGTCCAGCCCGGAGAAGTCGCCGTACGTGGTGGACTCGCCGGCATACGTGGAGTCGCCCCGGTTGTGGTACATCGTCGGGTCGTTGAGCCAGGACGGCGTCTTGCCGCCGCCGCTCACCGGCTCGTACGGGAAGGAGTCGGCGTCCACCTTCGCCATGCCCGCCGCGTCGTCGAAGGGGCGCCCGTCGCGGTCGAGGTAGGGGTAGGCGCCCTTGGGCCGGTAGCCGTAGGTCTTCTCGGCGTAGTCGACGGTGTCGGCGGTGTGGTTGGTGATGACGTCGAAGAAGACCTTCATGCCCTTGGCGTGGGCCTTGTCGATCAGCTTCGTGAGGTCGGCGTTGGTGCCGAAGTGCGGGTCGACCTGGGTGAAGTCGGTGATCCAGTAGCCGTGGTAGCCGGCCGAGGCGTCCTTGCCGGTGCCCTGCACGGGCCGGTTCTTGAAGATCGGCGCCAGCCAGATCGCGGTGGTGCCGAGCCCCTTGATGTAGTCGAGCCTGCTGCTCAGCCCCTTGAGGTCGCCGCCCTGGTAGAAGCCCTTGTCGGTGGGGTCGTAGCCCGTCTCCAGCCGCGAACCGGTCAGCCCGCCCCGGTCGTTGCCGGGATCGCCGTTGGCGAAGCGGTCGGGCATGACGAAGTAGAACTGCTCGCGGGTCAGATCGTGCCGGGCGGGCTGGGCGGCCAGCTCGGCGTCCGACGGCGCGGCGGGCGGCCGGGCCGCGGCGGCGGGCAGTGCGGGCACCAGGGCCGCGCACAGGGCGGCCGCGACGACGGCGGGTGCCGTTCTTCGCGCGGGCACGCGCAGGGACGGACGTGTCACTCGGCTCTCCTCGGAGGGGTACGGGATGTGCGGGGCCGGACGGACCGCCGGGAGGCGGCCCGTCCGGCGGGAAGGGAGGTCAGCTCCGCCAGACGTCGGCGGTCAGGGCGACCTTGCCGGAGGACGGCACCGTGCCCGTGCGGTTGGCGCCGCTCTCCCAGGTGACGTTGCCGTTCGCGTCCTTGCGGATGTACTTGTACGCGAACGTGGTGCCCGCGGGCATGTTCACGTCGAGCTTCCAGACCGGGTACGTGGCCGGGTCCAGCTTCAGGGCGCTGCCGGTGTTCCAGTTGCCGAGGGCGGGCTGGTCGCCGGTGACGTAGATGTTCTGGCCGAGCTGGGTGGTGGCGGTGACGCCGAAGGAGGCGCCGGAGGTGCCCGCGCCCGTACCGGGGTCGGTGCCGGGGTCGGTGGAGCCGCCGCCGCAGGTGCGGGCACCGGTGTGCAGGGCCAGGGCGGTGTCGGCGCCGAGGGTGGCGGTGAACTGGCCGGAGCCGTTGACGGTGACGCCCTTGCCGGACTGGACGTCGCAGTAGTCGCCGGCGGGCAGCGAGGTCTGGAAGGTGCGGGTCAGCGAGGAGCCCTCGTGGTTGATCGCCACGTACGCCTTGGAGCCGCGGCCGAAGGCGATCTGGTCGCCGCCGTTGTCCCACCAGTTGGTGACGGCCTCGCCGCGCGCGGTGTTACGGAAGCCGACCATGGAGGAGATCTCGCGCCAGGCGTGCTGGCACTTCCAGCCGTCGCTGTAGCAGGCGTTCACCGTGCCGCCGTTCGGCGGGCCGGCGTCCTTGTCCGACCACTCGTAGCCGGAGTGGACGTCGGGCGAGCCGTAGGGCCAGGCCAGCATGAACACGCTGGCGAGCGTGTAGGAGGCGCCGTTCTTGTAGTTCAGCGTCTCGCCGTTGCGCTCGGTGTCGTGGTTGTCGACGAAGACCGCGGCCCGCGACGACGGCATGAAGCCCCAGCCCTCGCCGAAGTTCTTCAGATAGGCGAGGTTCTCGTTGGTGAAGACCTGCTTGAGGCTCCGGGCGTAGCGGAACTCCTGGACGTCGCCGGTCCCGGCGTACTCGTCGGGCGAGACGGCCTCGCCGGCGCCGTAGATCGCCTCCTGCTTCCAGTAGGCGTTGGGGTTGCTCAGCCGGGACTTGATATTGGCGAGGTCGGCGGCGGGCATGTGCTTGGCGGCGTCGATGCGGAAGCCGTCGACGCCGAGCGAGAGCAGGTCGTTGAGGTAGCCGGCGATCCTGCCCCGGACGTAGTCCTCACCGGTGTCCAGGTCGGCCAGCCCGACGAGTTCGCAGTTCTGGACGTTGGCCCGGTCGCCGTAGTTGGTGATCTGCGACTGGCAGTCGTTCATGTCGTTGACCGAGTACAGGCCGGGGTAGTCGTACTTGCCGTACGAGGAGCCGCCGGTGCCCGTGCCGGAACCGGCCGACATGTGGTTGATGACCGAGTCGGCGACGACCTTCACGCCGGCGCCGTGGCAGGTGTTGACCATGTTCGCGAAGGACGTGCGGTCGCCGAGCCGGCCGGCGATCCTGTAGCTGACCGGCTGGTAGGAGGTCCACCACTGGCCGCCCTGGATGTGCTCCTGCGGCGGCGAGACCTGAACGAAGCCGTAACCGGCCGGGCCGAGCGTGTCGGTGCACGCCTTGGCGACGGAGTCGAACTTCCACTCGAAGAGGACGGCGGTGACGTCCTTGGTGCCCGGGGCGGATGCCTGGGCCGTCGTGGCGGGGGCCACGAGGGCGGCGGCTCCCGCGACGAGGGCGAGCGCGGCAGACAGGGGTCTGCGGGCCATGTCTTTCCTCCTGCTGTGGGGGAAACGCGGGTGACGGTGCAGCCTCATACGGCAACGCGCCCTGCCCTCAAGGCTCTGAAGGTTCTTGCTGCAAGAATGCAAACCTTGCCGCAGCGAGACCGTACGAGTCCGCCGGTGCGCGGTCAACCCTTTGGACATGAGCTGCTCACATCCGCGAAATCATGCAGATTTCTTCCTGCAAGGTCTTACGCAAGACATTGCAGCCCTGTTACGTTGCTCGCGACTCCGGTCCGGTCGGCCGGGGGTCCCGTTACCCCGGGCCCCACGCGCCCGGCCGGCCGGGCCGGTCACACAGGGGGCGCACCGGAGGTCACACTCCCCGCCGGCCCGTCCGGGCCGACTTCCGGTGCCTCTCCCCCGTGTACGCGAACACGCGAGGCCGGGTCCCCCCTCCGGACCCAGCCTCCCCTTCCCTTCCCCTCCGCCTCACGCGCCCCGCAGCGCCGCCGTCGACCCCCGTACGACCAGCTCCGGCTGGAAGACGTACTCCGTGCGCTGCACGGGGCTGCCGCCGATCTCCTCCAGCAGCGCGCCCACGGCCGCCGCCGCCATCGCCTGGACGGGCTGGCGGACCGTGGTCAGCGGCGGGTCGGTGAAGGCGATCAGCTGGGAGTCGTCGAAGCCGACGACGGAGACGTCGCGCGGGACGTCGAGACCGCGGTCGCGGGCCGCGCGGACCACGCCCAGGGCCATCAGGTCGCTGCCGCAGACGATGCCGGTGCAGCCCCGGTCGAGCAGCGCGCCCGCCGCCACCTGCCCGCCCTCGACGCTGAACAGCGTGGAGCAGACGAGGAGTTCGGCCTCCGAGCGGTCCAGCCCCAGCACCGAGACCGCCGCGTCCACGAAGCCGTCCCGCTTGCGGCGGGAGGGCACGTAGCGCTGCGGCCCGATGGCGAGGCCGACCTTGCGGTGCCCGAGTTCGGCGAGATGGCTCACCGCCATGCGCACGGCGGCGGCGTCGTCGGGCGAGACGAACGGGGCGCTGATGCGCTCGTTGTAGCCGTTGATCAGGACGAACGGCACCCCGCGCTCGGTCAGCGCGGCGTAGCGCGCCGGATCGGCCGAGGTGTCGGCGTGCAGTCCGGAGAGGAACACGATGCCGCCGACGCCGCGTTCGACGAGCTGCTCGACGAGTTCGTCCTCGGTGGCGCCGCCGGGCAGCTGGGTGCAGAGCACCGGGGTGTAGCCGTGCCCGGCCAGGACCTGTTCCACGGACTGCGCGAACGCCGGGAAGATCGGGTTGGTCAGCTCGGGCGTCACCAGCCCGATCAGCCCGGCGCTGCGCTGCCGCAGCCGTACGGGGCGTTCGTACCCCAGGATGTCGAGCGCCGCGAGCACCCGCTGACGCGTGGTGTCCGCGACGCCCGGCTTGCCGTTGAGGACCCGGCTGACGGTCGCCTCGCTGACGGCCGCCTGGCCGGCGATGTCGGAGAGCCTGAGCGCCGAACCGGCCCTGGGCGGGGGGACGGTCACACCGTCCACCACACCGTGGTGTCGGCGGGCAGCTCGACCTCGGGACCGTCGGTCTCGACCGGGGTGCTGGACAGCAGCGGGGTGCCGTACGCGGGGATCCGGACCGGGGCGCCGGTCGTGTTGACGGTGCAGACGAAACCGGGGCGGGCGAGAACGAGGACGCCCTCGGGGGCGTCCAGCCACTCCACCTCGGTTCCGGCGCCGAGGCCCGGGTGGGCGCGGCGGGCGGCGATCGCCGCTCGGTACAGCTCCAGGGTGGAGCCGGGCGTGCCGGTCTGGGCCTCGACGCTCAGCTCGCCCCAGCCGGCCGGCTGCGGGAGCCAGCTGCCGCCCGCGCCGAAGCCGTACGAGGAGCCCTCGCGGGTCCACGGGATCGGGACGCGGCAGCCGTCGCGGTAGCCGTCCTGGCCCTCGGCGCGGAAGAACGAGGGGTCCTGGCGGGCCTCGTCGGGCAGGTCGGTGACGTCGGGCAGGCCCAGTTCCTCGCCCTGGTAGACGTAGGCGGAGCCGGGCAGCGCCAGCATCAGCAGGGTGGCCGCGCGGGCCCGGCGCAGGCCCAGCTCGCGGTCGCCCGCGGTGCGGATCTGGGTGCCGAGGCCCGCCGGGTTGGCGAAGCGGGTGGCGTGCCGGGTGACGTCGTGGTTGGAGAGCACCCAGGTGGTGGGGGCGCCGACCGGGCGCATCGCGTCGAGCGAGGTGTCGATGACCTCGCGCAGCGCGGCGGCGTCCCAGGCGGTGGCCAGGTACTGGAAGTTGAACGCCTGGTGCATCTCGTCGGGGCGCACGTAGTTGGCGGTGCGTTCGACCGTGGGCGTCCACGCCTCGGCGACGGCGATCCGCCCACCCGTCGCCCGCCGCCGCCCTTCCGAGGAAGGCCCTCCGGGCCCCATTGCATCCGGGTACTCGTCGAGGATGGTGCGCCAGCTGCGGTAGATCTCGTGCACCCCGTCCTGGTCGAAGAACGGCATGACATCGTTTCCGAGCAGCTTCAGCTGGTCGTGGGTGCCCAGGTCGGGCAGGCCCTCGGCCTTGACCAGGCCGTGCGCCACGTCGACCCGGAAGCCGTCGACGCCCATGTCGAGCCAGAAGCGCAGGATCGAGCGGAACTCGTCGGCGACGGCCGGGTGCTCCCAGTTGAAGTCCGGCTGCTCGGGGGCGAAGAGGTGGAGGTACCACTCGCCGGGGGTGCCGTCCGGGTCGGTCGTGCGGGTCCAGGCGGGGCCGCCGAAGATGGACTCCCAGTCGTTGGGCGGGAGTTCGCCGTTCGCGCCCTTGCCGGGGCGGAAGTGGTAGCGGTCGCGCAGGGCGGAGCCGGGGCCCTCGGCCAGGGCGCGCTTGAACCACTCGTGCTGGTCGGAGGAGTGGTTGGGCACCAGGTCGACGATGATCCGCAGGCCCAGGGCGTGGGCGCCGCGGATCAGCGCGTCGGCGTCCAGCAGGCTGCCGAACATCGGGTCGATGGCCCGGTAGTCCGCGACGTCGTAGCCGGCGTCGGCCTGCGGGGAGGCGTAGAAGGGGCTGAGCCAGACCGCGTCGACGCCGAGGTCCTTGAGGTACGGGAGGCGGGCGGTGACGCCGGCGAGGTCGCCCATGCCGTCGCCGTTGCCGTCGGCGAAGCTGCGCGGATAGACCTGGTAGATCACCGCGTCCTGCCACCAGCCGGTGCGGTGGCCCGGGGCGTCGTCGGACGTGCCGGTGGAGGGGGCAGCGAGGTGCTGGGTCATGTCGTCCCTGGGGTGTCTGGGTGGGGGTGGCGCCGGGACCGGGTCGGGATGCCGGCGCCACCGTGACGGTGCGTGGGGGTCGTACGGCCGCGTGCTGTCGGCTCAGCCCTTGACGGCTCCGGCGGACATGCCGGTGACCAGGTGCTTCTGCGCGAACAGGAAGACCAGGGCCGCGGGTATCGCGATCAGCACGGACGCGGCGGTCATCGGACCCCACTGGGCGCCGTACTGGTTGACGAACAGTTGCAGCCCTCCGGCGAGGGTGAGGTTGTCCTCGCCGACCATGAAGGCGGAGGCGTACGCCACTTCGCCCCAGGCGGTGATGAAGGAGTAGAACGCGGTGACGGCGAGACCGGGCTTGGCCAGCGGCAGGATCAGCCGCCAGAAGGTGCCGAACGGGGTGAGCCCGTCGACCTGTCCGGACTCGTCGATCTCGCGCGGGATGGTGTCGAAGAAGCCCTTCATCATCCAGGCGCAGAACGGCACCGAGATGGTGAGGTAGGTGATCACCAGGCCGGCGGGCTTGTTGAGCAGCCCCATGCCCGACATGATGTTGTAGATCGGCACGATGAGGACGGCGACCGGGAACATCTGGGTCACCAGCAGGGTCCACATCAGCCCGCGCTTCCCGGGGAAGCGGAAGCGGCTGACGGCGTAGCCCGTGGAGGCGGAGACGATCACGCCGAGGAGCGTGGTCAGTCCGGCGACGACGACCGAGTTGCCGAACCACGTGAGGAACTTCGTGTTCTGGAGCAGGTTCGTGTAGTTCTCGAAGGTCGTCTCCTTGAAGAAGTCCGTGGTCGTCGCGTACGCGGCGGGCTTCAGCGAGGTGAGCAGGACCCAGAGGACGGGGAAGACGGCGATCACCGAGGCGACGATGAGCGTCAGGTGCAGTCCGGTGGAGGCCAGCGGCGAGCGTTCGCCGCGGCGGCGGACCTTGCGCGCGGAGTGCCGCGCGGCGGGGGCGGGTGCGGTGGTCACCAGTCATCTCCCTGGGTGCGGAGGACTCGCCGGTAGACCGCGGCGAAGACCATCAGGAGGACGAGGATCAGCACGCCCCAGGTGGAGGACTGCGCGAAGTCGCGCGGGCTGATCTCGAAGGAGAACTTGTACGCCTGGGTGACGAGGATCTGGGTGGCCTCACCGGGTCCGCCGCGGGTCAGCAGGAAGATCACCGGGAACATGTTGAAGGTCCAGATGGTGGAGAGCAGGATCACCGTCGTGGAGACCGGGCGCAGTCCGGGCAGCGTGACGTGGCGGAAGCGCTGCCAGGCGGTGGCGCCGTCCATCTCTGCGGCCTCGTACTGCTCGCTGGGGATGGACTGGAGCCCGCCGAGGAGGGCGACCATCATGAAGGGCACCCCGAGCCACACGTTGACGGCGATGACGGAGAACTTCGCCCAGGTGGGGTCGTTGAGCCACGGTATGCCGTCGAAGCCGGCCCCGGAGAGGATCTGGTTGAGCAGCCCGCGGTCCTCGTTGTAGAGGAAGCGCCAGGCGAAGACGGAGACGAAGCCGGGGATGGCCCAGGGCAGGATGAGCGCCATGCGGTAGGCGGAGCGGCCGGCGATCTTCCGGTTGAGGATGTTCGCCAGGGCCATGCCGAGGGCGAAGGTGATGGCCACACAGGAGACCGTCCACACCAGGGTCCAGCCGAGCGTGCCGAGGAACTGGTTGCCGGTGAGGGCGTCGGTGTAGTTGTCCAGGCCCACGAACTTGTACGTGGCGGGCAGGTGGTTGACACCGATGGACCGCGCGACGTTGCGCTCGTTGGCGTCGGTCAGCGACAGGTAGATGCCGCGGACCAGGGGGTACCCGATGATCACGCCGATCACGACGACGACCGGGGCCACCATCGTCCAGGCGTACCAGTGCGTCGACAGGGCCCGCCGGAGCCTGCTCGGCGGCGGGGGGTTGCCAGTACCGCGGCTCCGGCCGCGGGCGACGATGTCGTCGCCCGCGGCCTTCGCCACCGACTGGCTGGTGTGGACAGCCATCAGTCGGCCTGCCTTCCTGAGTTACTTCCAGCCCTTGAGGAGCTTGCGGTAGGAGTCGCCGGTCGTCTTGACCGCCTTCTCCGGGGAGGTCTGGCCGGTGAGGACCTTGGTGTACTCGGTGACCAGCGGGGCGAAGAGGCTGCCGGTCTCGGGGATCCAGGGGCGCTCGACCGCGCTCTCGACGACCGGCTTGAAGAAGCCGACGATCTCGTTGTCGACCACGGACTCCTCGGCGTAGGCGGAGGTGCGGGTCGGCAGGAGGTTGAGCTCCTTGGTGACCTGGGCCTGGGTCTTGACGGAGGTCATGTAGTCGACGAAGGCGTAGGAGGCGTCGAGGTTCTTGGAACCGGCGTAGACGGCCAGGTTGTGACCGCCCTGCGGGGCGCCCTGGGCGGCGGAGCCGGCCGGGACCGGGGCGACGCCCAGGTTGGCCTTGTCCGCGAACTCCTTGCCGGCGTAGGTGTCGGCGACGGCCCACGGGCCGTTGATCATCATGGCGACCTTGCCGTCCTTGAAGGACGACTGCATGTTCTCCCAGCCGTCCGTCGCGTCCGTCTTGGCGGCGCCGGAGTCCACGAGGTCCTTGACGACCTTCATCGCCTTGACGCCGGCGGCGTTGTCGATGGTGACGGTCTTGGAGGAGGCGTCGACCATGTCGCCGCCCTCGCCGTACAGGAAGGAGAGGAACCAGTACGCGTCGTCGCCGCGCAGGTAGAGGCCGGTCTTGCCGGTCTTGTCCTTGATCTTCTTCGAGACGGTCTTCAGTTCCTCGACCGACTTCGGGACCTCGACGCCGGCCTCCTTGAAGATCTTCTTGTTGTAGAAGATGCCCATGGAGTCGATGACCTGGGGCACCGCGTAGGTCTTGCCGTTGTACTTGGTGGAGGCGGCGGCCTGCTTCAGGAAGTCGTCGGGCTTCTTCAGCGCGGTGGTGCCGTCGAGCGGGGCCAGGTAGCCGAGGTCGGCGAACTCGGGCGTCCACGCGACCTCGGAGCGGATCACGTCGGGGGCGCCGGCGTTGGCCTGGGCGGCGTTCTTGAACTTGTTCTGCGCGTCACCGAAGGGGACGTTGACGTACTTGACGTCGACCTTCGGGTGCAGCTTCTCGAAACCCTCGGCGATCTTCTTGAAGACCTTGTCCTCGCTGCCCGCCGTGGAGGTGTCCCACCAGGTGACGGTGCCGGAGAGCTCGCCGGAGCTCTTCGAGGTGCCGTTCGAACTGTCGTCATCGCTGCCGCAGGCGGTCGCCGCGAGCGCCAGGGCCGCGACCAGGGCGGTGGCCGTTATGCCACGTCGCATCTGAACTCCTTCAACTGCCGTACCGCTCCGTCGCGGCGCCGGGTCGACGTGAACGTAACAAGGATGAAAGACGACCGAAAGACTTTGCGGAAGATTTCTGCAAGCTTCGGTGATCGTTACATTCGCGTGTCCTCACGGTTGCCGTCAAGCCTCTTGACGGAACCCGTTATCCCCTGGCAGAAGCGCCCCGCCTCGGGTGATTCCGCAGTGCGACGATCCGACCGCAGACGGCAGGACGGCGCCGCAAGACCTTGCAAGACATTGCCGCGAGCCCACCGGATCGCACCGCAAACGGCCCGCTCCGCCCCGCCGCGACGGCCGCCTCGGGCCGTTGCCCCGGGCACCGCCGCCCGAATCCCGGGCCTGGTGGGCAATCCGACCCGCTCCCGGTACAGTCCAGTGCCATGACCGCACGGCTTGCCGATATCGCCACTCAGGCGGGGGTCAGCGAAGCGACGGTCAGCCGCGTGTTGAACGGCAAGCCCGGCGTCGCCGCTGCCACCCGCGAATCCGTCCTCGCGGCGCTCGACGTCCTCGGCTACGAGCGGCCCGTGCGGCTGCGCCGGCGCAGCGCCGGTCTCGTCGGCCTGATCACGCCGGAGCTGGAGAACCCGATCTTCCCGGCGCTCGCCCAGGTCATCGGCCAGGCGCTGACGCGCCAGGGCTACACCCCGGTGCTGGCCACCCAGACCCCCGGCGGCTCCACCGAGGACGAACTGACCGAAATGCTGGTCGACCGGGGCGTCTCCGGGATCATCTTCGTCTCCGGGCTGCACGCCGACACCTCCGCCGACATGGGGCGCTACGAACAACTGCGCGCGCAGGGCGTGCCCTTCGTGCTGGTCAACGGCTTCTCGCCCAAGGTGCAGGCACCTTTCATCTCGCCGGACGACCGGGCGGCGATGCGGCTGGCGGTGACCCATCTCGTCTCGCTCGGCCACACCCGGATCGGGCTGGCGGTGGGCCCCAAGCGCTTCGTCCCCGTGCTCCGCAAGATCGAGGGCTTCCACGCCACGATGCGCGAGCAGTTGAACCTCGCGGCGGACGACGTGGAGGAGCTGATCCAGCACTCCCTGTTCACGCTGGAGGGCGGCCAGGCCGCCGCGTCGGCGCTGATGGAACGGGGCTGCACGGCCGTCGTCTGCGCGAGCGACATGATGGCGCTGGGCGCGATCCGCGCCGCCCGCCGGCTCTCCCGCGAGGTGCCGCGCGAACTGTCCGTGGTCGGCTACGACGACTCGCCGCTCATAGCGTTCACCGATCCGCCGCTGACGACGATCCGGCAGCCGGTGACGGCGATGGGCCAGGCTGCCGTGCGCACGCTCCTGGAGGAGATCGGCGGCACGCCCGCCCCGCACAGCGAATTCGTCTTCATGCCCGAGCTGGTGGTGCGCGGCTCCACCGCCGCGGGGCCAGGCGCCCCGGCCACTCCGGCCGTTCCAGGATCCCACGCGCGCCCGTAGACCGCCGTTCCGGGTCCACAGCACTCGGTAAACCGCCGTTCCAGGATTCACGCGCGCCCGTAGACCGCAGGACGGTCCCGCACGCGTTCCCCTCCCGCAGGACGTGCGGGCCGCCCCTCACCGGAGGATCATCGGGCGAAGGGGACGAATCTGGCAGACTCTGTGCCTATGGGTGAATTGAGCGTGAAACCACACGAAGGCCGGTCGAAGGCCACCCCGACACCCATCGTGAACGAGGCGGCCGACGAGGCGAAACCGAGGCGTACCGCGTACGCGGACCGGATCGGCGGACTTCCCGCCCGGATCGGCTCCGCGCTGAGCGGTCCGCACTCCCCCCGGCGGCCACGGCTCTGGTTCGAAATCCTGCTCATCGCGGTCAGTTACTGGCTGTACTCGCTGGTGCGCAACGCCGTCCCGGAACAGCGGACGGCGGCCCTCGCCAACGCCGACTGGATCTGGTCGGCCGAACACTTCCTGGGCATCGCCGTCGAGCAGTCCGTCAACCACGCGGTCAACTCGGTGACATGGCTGATCGTGTCGATGAACTACTACTACGCGACGCTGCACTTCGTCGTGACCGTCGGCGTGCTCGTCTGGCTCTTCCGCCGCCACCCCGGCCGCTACGCCCCCGCCCGGCTCGCGCTGTTCGCGACGACCGCGGTGGCCCTGCTCGGCTACTACCTGTACCCGCTGGCCCCGCCCCGGCTGATGAACGGCGGGCACTTCATCGACACGGTCATGATCCACCAGACCTGGGGGTCCATGGCCTCGGGCAACTTCAAGCAGATGTCCAACCAGTACGCCGCGATGCCGTCCATGCACATCGGGTGGTCGCTGTGGTGCGGCCTGACGGTCTTCGCCCTGGCGTCCGCCCCGTGGGCGCGGATCCTGGCCCTGGTCTACCCGGCCGTGACCCTGATGGTGATCGTGTCCACGGCCAACCACTTCTGGCTGGACGCCGTGGGCGGCATGGCCTGCCTGGCCTTCGGTTACGCGGTGTCGTACGCCTGGTACGGGGCGCTGCCGCACCACCTGCCGAAGCGGATCGCGCCGAAACCCGCCCGGCGACCGCGACTGCGGGCGGTGCGCCGGCCACCCCGGCCACTGCCGGACGGGCCCCGCCCGCAGCGCCGGGGCGCTCAGGCCGCCCCGTAGAACAGCTCCTCCACCACCGCACGCGCCCGGCGCGTGATCCGGCGGTAGTCGTCGAGCATGTCCCCGACGTGCCCGGACTCGTAGCCCAGGTAGCGGCCGACGGCGGTGAGCTCCCTCGGCACGGACGGGAAGGTGTCGCCGGGCCGGCCCCGGACCAGCATCACGGCATTGCGCACCCGGGTCGCCAGGACCCACGCCTCGTCCAGCGTCCGGGCGTCCTCGCCGGAGATCAGCTCGGCCGCGCGGGCGGCGGCCAGCGCCTCGCGGGTGCGGGTGGTGCGCAGCCCCGGCTCGGCCCAGCCGTGCCGCATCTGGAGCAGCTGCACGGTCCACTCCACATCGCTCAGCCCGCCGCGCCCCAGCTTGGTGTGGAGCGTCGGGTCCGCGCCGCGCGGCAGCCGCTCCGACTCCATGCGGGCCTTCAGCCGCCGGATCTCCCGCACGGCGTCCTCGCCCAGGCCCTCCGCCGGATACCGCAGCGGATCGATCAGGTCGACGAAGGCGCGGCCCAGGTCCGCGTCGCCCGCCACCGGCCGGGCCCGCAGCAGTGCCTGGCTCTCCCACACCAGCGACCAGCGCCGGTAGTACGCCTCGTACGACTTCAGGGTCCGCACCAGCGGACCGTTCTTGCCCTCGGGGCGCAGATCGGCGTCGATGAGCAGCGGCGGGTCCGCGGTGGGCAGCTGGAGGAGCCGGCGCATCTCGGTGACCACCCGGTTCGCGGCCCGGCCGGCCTCCTGCTCGTCGACGCCCTCCCGGGGCGCGTGGACGAACAGCACGTCGGCGTCGGAGCCGTAGCCCAGCTCCTGGCCGCCGAAGCGGCCCATGCCGATCACGGCGAAGCGGGTGGGCAGGGTGTCGCCCCACTCCGCGCGGACGGCGGCGCGCAGCGCCCCGGCGATCGTCACGGCGTTCAGATCCGTGACGGCGCCGCCGACCCGGTCGACCAGCGCCCCGGGATCGGGTTCGGCCGGGTTCTCCTCCGTGCCGTAGGAGCCGATGAGGTCGGCGGCGGTGGTGCGGAACAGCTCGCGCCGGCGCACCCCGCGAACCACGGCGACGGCCGATTCGGCGTCCTCCGCGCGCCCGACGGCGGCCAGCACCTCCTGCTCCAGGTTCTCCCGGGTGCGGGGCTTCAGCCCCTGCGGGTCGCCGAGCAGCGCGACGGCCTCGGGGGCCCGCATCAGCAGATCGGGGGCGAGCCGGCCGGCCGACAGGACCCGGGCCAGGTTCTCCGCCGCCGCGCCCTCGTCGCGCAGCAGCCGCAAGTACCACGGGGTCTTGCCGAGGGCGTCGGAGACCTGGCGGAAGCCGAGGAGCCCGGCGTCCGGGTCGGCGGAGTCCGCGAACCAGCCGAGCAGCACGGGCAGCAGGGTGCGCTGGATGGCGGCCTTGCGCGAGACGCCGGAGGACAGGGCCTCCAGATGGCGCAGGGCGGCGGCCGGGTCCTCGTAGCCGAGCGCTTCCAGCCGGTGCGCGGCGGCCTCGGTGCTGAGCCGGGACTCCCCCGGTGCCAGCTGGGCCACGGCGTCGAGCAGCGGCCGGTAGAACAGCTTCTCGTGGAGCCGGCGGACCACGGAGGCGTGCCGGCGCCAGGCCTGGTTCAGCTCGGTGACGGGGTCGGTGCGCAGCCCCAGCGAGCGGCCGATCCTGCGCAGGTCCGGCTCGTCCTCGGGGACGAGGTGGGTGCGGCGCAGCCGGTAGAGCTGGATGCGGTGCTCCAGGGCGCGCAGGAAGCGGTAGGCGTCGTCGAGCTGGGCGGCGTCCACCCGCCCCACGTAGCCGCCCGCCGCGAGCGCCCGCAGCGCCTCCAGCGTCGATCCGCTGCGCAGGGTGGCGTCGCTGCGGCCGTGCACGAGCTGGAGGAGCTGGACGGCGAACTCGACGTCGCGCAGTCCGCCGGGGCCGAGCTTGAGCTCCCTGTCGACCCGGTCGGCGGGGATCGTGTCCACGACGCGGCGCCGCATCTTCTGCACGTCGGACACGAAGTTCTCGCGTTCGGCGGCCTGCCAGACCAGCGGGGACACCGCCTCGACGTACTCGGCCCCCAGCTCGGGGTCGCCGGCCACCGGCCGGGCCTTGAGGAGCGCCTGGAACTCCCAGGTCTTCGCCCAGCGCTGGTAGTAGGCCAGATGCGAGGACAGGGTCCGCACCAGGGGCCCGTTGCGG
Organism: Streptomyces sp. NPDC001515; assembly: GCF_053597115.1. Classification (NCBI taxonomy): domain Bacteria; kingdom Bacillati; phylum Actinomycetota; class Actinomycetes; order Kitasatosporales; family Streptomycetaceae; genus Streptomyces; species Streptomyces sp. NPDC001515. Next base: position 49,972 of record NZ_JBSFHN010000002.1, on the reverse strand, counting down.
CCCTCCGGACGCAGGTTGGCGTCCACGGGCCAGATGGTGCCCTCGACCGTGGTGTCGGAGCAGATCCGCATCATGTGGGCGGCGAGCCGGGTGGCGGCCTGCATCGCGGCGCTCTCGTCGGCGTCCCCGGCGGGTTCGCCGACGAAGATGACGTCCACGTCGGAGACGTAGTTCAGCTCGTGGCCGCCGCATTTGCCCATGGCGATGACCGCGAGCCGGCAGCGCGCGGCGTCGGAGGGCTCCGCCGTGCGGGCGATGGCCAGGGCGGCCCGGAGCGTCGCGGTCGCCAGATCCGCCAGTTCGGCGGCGGTCTGGGCGACGTCCGTCGTCCCGCACACGTCCCGGGCCGCTATGGCCAGCAGGCACCTGCGGTAGGCGACGCGCAGCGCGTCGGGGTCGGCGGCGTCCGCCAGTTCCCGTTCGAACTCGGGGACGCCGGGGTGCAGGTCGGCCGCCTCGTACGTGACGAGCGCCTGCCAGTCGCGCGGGTGGCGGGCCAGGTGGTCGCCGAGCGCCTCGGACGCCCCGAGCACGCCCAGCAGCCGGTCCCGGAGGGGTTTGGCCGTGACGAGCGTGTCCAGCAGGATCTGCCGTTCGGCGGGCTCCTCGGCCTCGACGAGCCGGACGAGGCCGCGCAGCGCCACATCGGGGTCGGCGGTGGCGCCGAGTGCTTCGAGCAGGACGGGGTCGGAGCGTACGGAGGAGAGGTCGGGCAGGTCCAGCAGCCGCTCGGCGGCGGACGGGTCGGTGAATCCGTGCCGCAGCAAGCGGGTGAACGTACTGCTCCTGCGCCCCGGCAACGTCGTCATCCCGTGCTCTCTTCCGCTCGCCGCCCGATCACGTTCCAGCCTTCCGAGCCTAGCGGGGTGCGCGTGTGCGGGCTCCCTGCGTACGGGTTCCGTCCTCGAGCGCCGGACGGGCTGGGTGGTACGGGTTTCCCGTGGGGGCGCCTGATGTTCGGTGGGTGGGGGTCCGGGGTCCCTCCGGGGGTCTCCTCGAACGACGAACGTGCGGGCACCACGTAAGGGCACCCGGGTCTGTGTTCGTCGTTCTGCGGGGACTCCCCTGCACGCCCCCGGACCCGGCCGGTTCTGCGTCTGCGGCCTGGGATTCGCCGACGGGGAGGCGTAGGCGTGGGCCGGCGTTCGTGGCCTCGGGTTCCACCGGGGGTAAGACGCACGACGGCCGGGTGGGGGCGCGCAGGGGAGTCCCCGCAGGAAATGGCGTACGACCCGGGTCCCCTTGCGTACCCGGGTGCACACGCCATTTCTGAGGAGTCTCCCCGGAGGGACACCACCCCCACCCACCGGACACAGGCGCACCCGCACCCCGCCCGGAGGGCTACCGCGTGCCGATCACGACCGTCGCGCACCACTCGTCGGAGGTGATCACGCGCGGGACGAGGCCGCCCGCGCCGACGGTTTCCTCGGCGCGGGCCGCCTGGCGTTCGCTGGTCTCGACGAGGAGGCTGCCGCCGGGGGCGAGCCAGGCGGGCGCCTCCGCCACCACCCGGCGCAGCACGTCGAGGCCGTCGCCGCCTCCGTCGAGGGCGACGAGCGGTTCGTGGTCGCGGGCCTCGGCGGGCAGGAGGGGGACGTCGTCGGTGGGGACGTACGGCACGTTGGCGAGGAGGACGTCGACGCGTCCGCGCAGGGAGCGGGGCAGCGGGGCGAAGAGGTCGCCCTCGTAGACCCGGCCGCGCGGGCCGAGGTTGCGCCGGGCGCACCGCACCGCGGCGGGCTCCACGTCGGAGGCGTGCAGGTCGATGTCGGTCCGCCGGGCGGCGAGGGCCGCGCCGAGGGCGCCCGTACCGCAGCAGAGATCGACCACGACGGCGGAGCGGGGGGCCAGTTCGACGGCCTGGCGGACCAGGAACTCGGTGCGTCGGCGGGGAACGAAGACGCCGGGGTCGACGGCGATCCGCAGTCCGCTGAACTCGGCCCAGCCGAGGACGTGTTCGAGGGGGTGCCCGGCGGCGCGGCGCCGGGTCATCGCGCCGAGTTCGGCGGGGGCGGCGGCGGTGGCGGCCAGGAGGGCGGCCTCTTCCTCGGCGAACACGCAGCCGGCGGAGCGCAGCGTGGTGACGAGGGCGGAGAGGTCGGACGGGGACAGGGTGACCGGCATGGAGAGCGGTGCCTTTCGGAGAACGCCGAGGGGTGCTCCGGGCCGGACACGCTAGGAAGGGCCGACCGCGCGCTCGTGGGAGGGGAGCACCCGCGCTGCTACAGCGGTGATGGGTCCCACCTCCTTCGGTACGCCCCGTGCGGGGACGGTTTCGCCCCGGCTTCCGGGGATGCGAAACACTACCGCAGCCGGGGACCGCGCACGACGCCGTTCAGCGCTTGCGCGGAGTCCAGTCGTTGCCGCCGTCGACGAGGCGGTTGTGGACGGCGATCGACCTGTTGGCCGCCTTGATCTCGCGGATGTCGGCGCTGTACTGGCGTTCGATCTGCTGGCCGTCGAAATTCTCCGTACGGCGGCGGTGCTTGAGCGACACCCGCACGATCAGGAAGACGATCGTGGCGAGCAGAACTCCGAACACGACGAGTACGTCTGTCATCGGCCGACCCCCGTTCACGGCGCGCTCCGACGCGGCGGCCGTACGGCCATTCTCCGTGATCTCGGTCCGGGAGTCCACCGCTCGGGCGCGAGGGAGCCCCTGGCCGGCCAGCGGATAATGGGGCCATGGAGCGCGCTGTGGGACTGCGGGAACGCAAGAAGCAAGCCACCCGGCAAGCCGTGCACGAGGCGGCCTTGAGGCTGACCGTGGAACTGGGCTTCGACCACGTCACGGTGGAGGCCGTCGCGGACGCGGCCGGGATCTCCCGCCGGACGTTCTCCAACTACTTCGCCGGCAAGGAGGACGCACTGCTGCACGGCGAGGAGCAGCAGATCCGCGAGCTGGTGCGGGCGGTGCGCGAGCGGCCCGCGGAGGAGGACGCCTGGACGGCGCTGCGCGCCGCGGTGGCCCGGTTCGCGGAGCGGGTCGCGCCCCCGGAGCGGGAGTGGGCAGTGCGGACGCGGCTGGCGATGGGGCATCCCTCGCTGCTCGCCCGCCAGCTGGCCAATCACGCCGCGATGGAGCGGGATCTCGCGGACGCGGTGGCGGGGCGGGGCAGCGGTACGGGGGCGCCGGTGCGCCCGCTGGTGCTGGCGGCGGCGTTCCTGGCAGCGCTGCGGATCGCGATGCGGCTGTGGATCGAGGAGGACCTGGCCCGGGAGCCGGCCGAGGTGATCGACGAGGTCCTGGAGGAGATGGGCCGGTCCTTCGGCTGAGCGGTCAGGGGCCTGACGGGCTTCCCGTGGGCTCCGTCCCCGGGATCTCGGGGCAGTGGGTCCCGGTGTAGATCGTGGGCATGCAGCGGTTGCAGTGGATGCACCGCGAGCGGGTGGCGGCGTCGCGGCGGATCCGGTGCAGCAGATCGGGTTCGCGCAGCAGGGCGCGGGCCATGGCGACGAACTCGAAGCCCTCGGCCATGGCGCGGTCCATGCCCTCCCGGTCGGTGACCCCGCCGAGCAGGATCAGCGGCAGCCCGAGCGCGGCCCGGAACTGCCGGGCGTCGTCGAGGAGATACAGCGGCCGGTAGGGGTAGGCGCGGAAGAACCGGTCCCCGGAGGCGCGGATGGCGAGCCGCTGGGGCAGCGGGAAGTTCGCGGCGAACTCGCGGACGGGGGCGTCGCCCCGGAAGAGGTACATGGGGTTGAGCAGGGAGCTTCCGGCGGTCAGTTCGAGGGCGTCGACGCTGCCGTCCTCCTCCAGCCAGCGGGCCACCTGAAGGCTCTCCTCCAGGGCGAGCCCGCCGCGTACGCCGTCCTTCATGTTCAGCTTGGCGGTGATGGCCAGCCGGTCGCCCAGCGCCTCGCGCACGGCCCGGGTCACCCGGAGCGCCACGGTGGCGCGGGCGCGCGGGGAACCGCCGAAGGCGTCGGTGCGGCGGTTGAGCCGGGGGCTGAGGAAGGCGCCCGCGAGGTAGTTGTGGCCGAGGTGGATCTCCACCGCGTCGAATCCGGCCTCGGCCGCCAGCAGCGCCGCCTCGGCGTGGGCGCGTACGACCCGGTCGATGTCCTCGGCGGTGGCGGCCCGGTTGCGGCGCATGCTCAGCGGGTTGAACCCGGCCATCGGCGCGAGTGACGCCGCCCCGTTGGACCGCCCGTCGGCCACGGGCCCGGCATGTCCGAGCTGGGCGCAGACCGCGGCCCCGGTCCCGTGCACGGCCTCCGTCAGCCGCCGCAGCCCCGGCAGCGCCTCGGGCCGCATCCACAGCTGCCGCCGCTCCGTGCGCCCCTCGGGCGCCACCGCGCAGTACGCCACCGTCGTCATGGCGACCCCGCCCTCGGCGGGCCGCAGGTGGTAGTCGATCAGCTCCCGCGTCACCAGCGCGTCCGGCGTGGCCCCCTCGAAGGTCGCCGCCTTCAGCACCCGGTTGCGCAGCCGCAGCGGCCCGAGCCGCGCGGGCGCCAGCACATCCGGCACCGCGCGGCGGCCGTTCCCGTCCGACGTGTCCGGTCCGCTCACCATGGCGCGCAGCATGACACGAACCTGACGAATAGTCAGCAGTCGTGCGGCGTGCTCGGCACCGCCGTTGTCAGTGCCGTCTGGCAGGCTCGTCCGTGCACATCACCACCGTGGCCGAGGGGGGCACATGGCCAGGCGCACACGTCAGCAGGCGCGGGGACGGAAGCGGACCGGGGGCGGCGGCAAGGGCGTCGCGATCCACCACGACATGAAGGTGTACGAGAACTTCGAGCGCTCCGCCCAGCGGATCTTCGCGTGCGTGCGGCAGGCGGAGAGGGCGTCGCCGGGGGCCCCGCGCTTCCTGTACATCGACGTCCAGGGCCATCTCAACGAAGCGGGCGGCTTCGACCACGACGCGCACGAGCTGATGCGGGACTTCGCGATGGGCTTCCTGCTCCCCTACCTCACCGAGGTGCACACCCCGCTGCTCGGTGTGCGCAATCCCGAGCCGCAGCGGAACGACATCCCGCACGTCCTGGGGATCGGCCATCCCACCGACGGCTCGCCGTTCGGATACGACGGCAACGCCCTCGGCATCAGACCCCGCGAGACACGGCCGGCCGAGCGCAGGACGCCGCCCACGGTGCGGGCCATCGCCCGCTACCTCGGGATGGAGGAGGAGCCGTGCTGCCTGGTGTGCTGGAGCAGGACCGTGGAGCGCGCGCATGTGGTGCCGAAGGCCCTGGGCGGCTCGATGGACGTCCGCAACTTCGCGCTGCTCTGCCCCGATCACCACGCCGAGGCCCCCGATGTGGCGGACGCCGAGAGTTTCTGGGCCTGGGTGGACTACGCGGAGCTGCGGGACAGCCCGGCCAAGTGGAGCGCGGCGCCCGAGGAGCTCAAGGAGTTCCTGCGCAGGCACCACGTCCGCGTGGACCGGGAGCCCCGTGAGCCGCTGCCGTTCTTCTCGGCGGTGAAGGAGGAGCTGAGATCGCTCTACGGCTGGCAGGAGGACGACCTGCGGACGGCGGACTGGTCGGAGCTGATGGACGAGTTCCACCGGGTGCTGGACACGGCGACCGGGCGGCACTTCTCCATCGAGAAGAAGGTCTCCACCCATGCCTGGGCCTACGACATCGCCCTGCGCCGGATCCGGGGCGAGGGGGACGCGATCGTCCGCGACACCGCCTGACGGATCCGGCGCGCCTCAGTTCTGGTTCACCGGCCACACCGCCGCCGGATCGCAGTGGTCCGGGCAGGCGAGCAGATAGACCTCGTTGCCGAGGAACAGGTTGTACGTATCGGCCCCGACGCTGTACGGCTGCTCGGGAAGGCCCGGGCGGACGCCGAACTCCATGTCCTCGGGGACCTGGCACAGGTACACCAGATCGGCCCCGCAGGCGCAGGTGTGCTCCTCGGGGTCCTGGGCCCATGAGGGGGTCCCGCCGACCTTGAAGGTCTGCTCTCCCCGGCCCCGGGCGCCCGGGGTCTCCGCATACGGGCGGAGGGTGAGCCGCCTGGCCTCCACGGAGGGCTCGCGCTCCTCGGTGGGCCGGGCCGCGCGGCGCTGGAGCAGGACGCGCCAGAAGGGGCCCGGGTAGGGGTCCTGGGGGGCGTCCCAGTAGCGCGGCACGAGGCGTCCGCCCTCGTAGGAGGCGTCGGTGGCCTCGTTGTGGTCGCGGCAGTGGAAGACCAGGAGGTGGTCGCCGCCGAAGTGGGCGATGTCCTCGGGCACGTCGAGCTGGAAGAAGAGCGCCAGCCGCTCGCCGCAGAAGCAGACGGGCCACTCCTGCCCGGGGTCGAGGTAAGGGTGACCGCCGAGGGAGTCGCGGGCCGGCGCGTCCAGCGGTCCGGCCCCGATCTCGATGGTGTGGGCGGGCAGCGCGGCGCGCGTCTGGGATATCTCTGTCTCCGGCATCCGGTCACCCTATGGCCGGAGAGATCTCAGAGGGCGTCGGCCGGTGCGTCCTCGGGGGCGTCCGGGACCACGAGTTCCCAGTCGAGCTGCCAGACGCGCAGGACGCCGTCCGTGGTGCGGGCGAGCGCGAGCCGGGCGTCCGGGGTCATCGACAGGGCGGACAGGCCGGAGGAGCCGGCGTGGGAGTCGAAGGCACGCAGACGGCGGCCCGTGGTCACGTCCCAGGCCAGCACGTGGGTGCCGATGTCGCCGGAGAGGGCGAAGTCGCCCCCGGCCGTGACGGCCAGCTCCCGGCAGGACCGGTCCCGGCCGAACGCGTGGAGCGCCGCGCCGGTGGCGACGTCCCAGACCTGGACGGTGTCGTGGTCCACGCCGATGCCGCCCGCGACGAACAACCGCCGGCCCCCGTCCGCGAATCGCAGCTGGGCCGGGGTCCAGTGCTGGATGTTCCGGTCGGCCCGGGGATCGGTCAGGGTGCGCAGGACGGTGCCGTCGGCGGCGTCGAGCAGGTCCACCCCGTGCCGGTCGGCGACGGCGATCGTGCGGCCGTCGGGTGCGGCCGCGACGATCCTGTACTGCCGGCCCCTCGGCGTCTCCACGCTCCGGTCGACGCGTCCGTCGTGCAGATTCCACCAGCGCACGGCGTGCGGGGCGGCGACGACGGCGTGACGGCCGCCGGGGATCAGACAGGCTCCCACCGGCCGGTGTTCGCCCAGGTAGTCGCGCATCCCGGACGCCAGCGAGCGCAGGCACTCCCCCGTGTCCGTCAGCCACAGGCGCGCCGTCCCGGCGCTGTCGACGGTCAGCAGCCGGCCGTGCTCCTCGCTCAGGTCGACCTCCAGGACATGTCTGGTGTGGCCGGGGAACTCCCGTATCAGGGCCCCGGTGTCGACCGCCCACAACCGCACTGTCTCGTCCCAGCTGCCGGTGACCGCCAGCCGCCCGTCACCGGACAGGATCACGGGCCCGCTCGTGGAACCGGGGTGGGTGAACTCGCGTACGGGCCAGGCCCCCCGCAGGATGCCTCGGCGGACATGGCGGGCGAGGTCGCCCCAGGCGGCCATCACCCGGGGGGCCCGCTCGTACCCGGTCGTGGCCCGCGCGGCTTCGAGCCGGGCGAGCGCGGTGTCGTACCGTCCCGAGGTGCGCGCCTCCTCCGCCTCGCCGAGCAGCGTGTCCACGCGGTCCCCGAGCCGGCTCACCTCCGCGTGGCGGCGCGGCACGCTCAGCCGGGGCGGGGCGGTGTAGCCGCCCGGCAGCGACCAGGCGCGGACCGTCCGGTCGGCGGAGGCGGAGACCAGGGTCCGGCCGCCGTCGGTGAACGCCAGCGCGGTGACGTCGCGCTCATGCCCGCGATAGGTCCGCAGACAGCGCCCGGTCCCGGTCTCCCACAGCCGGACTCCGCCGTGCGCGTGTCCGGCCGAGGCCAGCAGCCGGCCGTCCGGCGAGAAGGCGACGGCCCGGTCCCCCAGAGCGCCGGTGAAGGTCCGCAGCCGGCGTCCGGCCTCCAGGTCCCACAGCGCCAGCGTGCGGAACGTGCCCGTCACGGCCCGGCGGCCGTCCGCCGAGACGTACAGCACGTCCGGCATGGTCGCGTGCCCGCTCAGCTCACGCACGCACCGGCCCGAGGGGACGTCCCAGACATGGGCGGCGAAGTCACCCGCCTCCACGGGGACATGGCCCTTCTCCTTGTCCCCGTGCGTGGCGATCACCCGGTTCCCGTCGGCGGTCACCGCCACTCCCCCGCCGTCCAGATGGCCGGGGAAGGCACCCCGCAGCCGCCCGTTGCGGGTGTCCCAGACCCGGACCGTGCCCCGTCCGTCCACGGCCACGGCGGTACGCCCGTCCGGGGTGAGGCAGACGGAGCGCCGGGCCGGGTCGCGCGGAATCCGGGGCGGCCTGGCCGAGTCCAGGATCCTGGGCTCGCCCCGGAACAGCGGGGTGCCGAGGACCGGCCGGGCCAGGAAGCCCCGGGACAGGTTCCAGAAGCGGACCACCCCGTCGGCGGCCAGCGACAGCGCGTGCCGGCCGTCCGGGGTGAGGGCGACCGCCTCCACCTCGCGGCGGTGCCCCCAGAGCGTCTTCACGCACCGCTCCCCGCGTACGTCCCACAGGCGCAGCGCGCCGTCCGGGCAGCCGGTGAGGGCGATCCGGGCGTCGCGGGCCAGCGCCAGCGGCAGTGCCTCCTGCTTCCAGGGCCGCCGCGACCGGAGTCCGGGGAGCAGGTCCAGCGGGCTAGCCGGCAGCGGCAGTTCCCAAGTCCCGGCGGGTGCGGCGTGAGCGGCCGTCCCGGACCGGGCGGCGTCGAGGGCCGCCTCGCTCTCCCGGTCCTCCGGCCGCGTGCGGGCCGCTTCCTCCAACAGGTCGCGGGCCGCGCGCAGTTCGCCCCGCTCCAACTGCACCTGGGCGAGGAGGCGACGCGTGTCCGCCGTGTCGCCGGTGTCCCGGCGGACGCGTTCGAGCCGCGTGATCACGTCCTCGTCGGTGCGCCGGCCGCGCCGCCAGCGCAGCAACTCGTCGTTGTAGAGGGCCGGTACGTGGCGGGGGTCGGCGTCCAGCGCCGCCGCGAACGCCTCGGCCGCGTCGTCCACGCGGCCGAGGTCGAGCAGCGACAGCGCGCGGTTGTTGAGCTCGTCGGCGCGCAGTTCCGCCGCGACGGGCAGGGGCCGGGGGTACGGCGAACCGGCGCACGTCGCGTAGATGTCGGTCAGCACGTCGGCGACGTCCGCCATCGACGGGGGCCGCCCGGCCGCCTGCGGGCGCAGGCAGCGCCGCAGCAGATGGGCGAGTTCCGGCGGGGCGGTGACCGGGTTGCCGGGGTCGGCCAGGAAGTCGTCCAGCGCGAACGCGGCGATCGACCCGAACTGCCAGCGCACCCCGCCGGTCACCATCTCCAGCACGGAGACCGCGAAGCTGTGCACATCGCTGCGGCGCCCCACCGACTGCCCGGCCAACTGCTCCGGCGAGGCGTACGCGAGCGTCATCCCGCCCGTCGGCACCAGCACGCTGGCCTCCGGCTCCCAGCCGAGCACCCGGTTCCCCGCCGTCGGCACCCCGTACTTCGACCGGGCGAGCCCGAAGTCGGTGATCTTCGCCGTCCCCGCCCGGTCCAGCAGCACGTTGGCCGGCTTCACGTCCTGGTGCACCAGCCCGGCCCGGTGGGCGTGGTCGAGCCCCCGCGCCGTCTGCACCGCGATGTCCAGCACCCGCCGCAACGCCTCGTCCGCGCCCCCCGCGTACAGCCGCCCGTCCCGTATCCAGCCCGCGAGGCTCCCCCCGTCCACGTACTCCGCGAACACCCGGGGCATCCCGTCGATCACCCGCACGTAGTGGCAGGCGCAGACGTTCGGATGCAGCCCGAGCGACACCCAGGTCTCCGCCTCCCTGACGAACGACTCCTCGTCCCCCGGGTCCCGCACGGCCTCCGGCCGCGGACTCTTCACCGCCATGTCGGCACCCCACCCCAGATGCCGCACCCGGTGCACGACCCCCATCCCCCCGCGCCCCAGCTCCCCGAGCACCCGGTACCGGCCCCCGATCGTCGCGCCCAACTCCCAGGAGGTGTGCGCTTCAGATGAGTTCACTGGATCTCCCGGAGGCCGGCACGGCAGCGGAACGGGCGTCAGTATCCGCCGCCGCACGATGGCCTGTCGACGCGGGCCGGCCGGGGACCTACTCCTCCCTGGTGATCCTCGACGGATCCGGGGCGGGGCCTCCAGGCACCTGACCGGGATGGTCGACGATGCCGTACGCCACGCGGGCGGAGGACAGGGTGTGGCCGCGCCCGTCCAGAGGCTCGGTGCGGCTGCCGAGGTAGCCGTACGTGTCCGGGTCCAGGAAGAGGAAGAGGCGCATGCGCCCGGGGATCCGGCCCTCGCCGTCGAGATCGAAGGCGAGGGTGAGCCCCCGCCGGCCGGCCGCGTCGTGCGCGGGCGTGTCCACCAGCCTCGTTCCGGGGACGAGGGCCAGCGCCCGGTAGAGCGCGGCGGCGGTCCGAGGAGGGATGCCCGGCTCGTTCTGCAGGATGAAGAGGATTCTGGCGAACTGGGCCCCGGGAGTGGTCGCTTCGGGAAGTTCCGGCTGGTTGCCGTGCCCGGCGGAGTTGTGGATGAGCGCCGCGTAAGGGTCCGCCTCGAGAGCGTAGAAACGGTCGGTGCTGATGCGTGCGAGGAGCTTGCGGGGGTCGGCCGGCAACAGGGAAAGCGCCTCGCGGGTCTCCCGGGGCCGGTCCCCGATCTTGCCGGGCCGCGTGGACCGGGGGGCGTCGCCGACGAGGACGCTGGGTTCGCCGGTGCTGGTCGCTGGGCCGTAATGCGCGTTTCTGGCTCCGTCGTACCTCTGCCAGGAAAGGCGGTGCTCGCAGCCCTTCGTACAGACGACCTGGTCGGTGTAGACCCATTGGTGAGGGCCGGGCTTCCGCTCCGGCTCCTTCGCGGCGGCGGTCGCGGCCGCGTCGAGGACCTGGGCGACCGTCATGGGACGTGGCGGCCGGGGCGTCGCGCCCGGTCCGTCCGAGGTGACGACGACTGTGGCGGCCACGGCACCGGCCGCGAGACCCGCCAGCAGGGTCCGCCGCACCCCGGGCCGCGCGAGGCCCCGGCGGCGGGCGGTCACCGGTGCGCCGTCCTGTCCGAGCCCCTCCTCGGCCGCGCGCCCGGCCCGTTCCTCTTCCAGGCGTGCCAGTTCGGCACCCAGCCGCTGGGTGAATCCGGTGGGCGTGTTCATCGGGTGACCTCCGCTACGGGGGAGCTGAACGTACTGACCGGGGTGGCGCCTCCGGCCCGCAGCGCGCTACGGGCACGGTGCAGGCGGACGCGGGCGGTCGCCTGGGAGATCCGGAGGACCTTCGCGGCCTCCTTCGTACTCAGACCGTCCACGACCACGAGATCGATCACCGCGCGCAACGGCTCCGACAGCACCGCGTGCCGGGCGATCAGCTCCCGGGCCTCCCGCTCGGCGTCGATGCGCTCCTCGAACCGGAGCACGTCCTGCTCGTCCAGCAGCCGCCGCCCGCTCACCGCGGCCACCGCCTCCCGCTCCCGGGCCGCGTGCCGGGCGTACGAGGCCAGCGTGTTCCGGGCGATCCCGTACAACCACATCAGATGCGTCCCGCGCCCGACGTCGTACCCCTCGAACCCCTCCAGCGCGGCGACGAAGACATCGGCGGTCAGATCCGCCGCCAGATACGGGTCTCCGGTCCGCCGGGTGACGAACCCGAGGACGGCATCGACATGCTCCTCGTAGACCTCACCGAACGGAGTTCCTCTCCGCCCGGGTTCGTGCTCGGGTGCCTGCACGGCGACCTCCTGTGCGCTTCTGCGGTCTGTCACCCGCTTCTTGGCACGGGTCCGATGAACCGTTACTTCGCGCAGGTCAGGGGGTGCGGCGGAGGCGGCCCCCGGACGGCCCCGAGCCGGACACGGCTGCGGGCGGGTCACCCCGTCGACCCGGGTGACCCGCCCGCTTTCGGCTCTCCGTGTGCCGTCCTGCCGCTACAACACCGGCAGCAGGTTCTTCAGCTCGAAGGCGGTGACCTCGGAGCGGTACTCCTCCCACTCCTGCTTCTTGTTGCGGAGGAAGAAGTCGAAGACGTGCTCGCCGAGGGTTTCGGCGACGAGTTCGCTCTTCTCCATGAGGGAGATGGCCTCGCCGAGGTTCTGCGGGAGGGGCTCGATGCCCATCGCGCGGCGTTCGGAGTCGGAGAGGGCCCAGACGTCGTCGTCGGCGCCGGCGGGGAGTTCGTAGCCCTCCTCGATGCCCTTGAGGCCGGCGGCGAGGAGGACGGCGTAGGTGAGGTAGGGGTTGGCGCCGGAGTCGATGGAGCGGACCTCGACGCGGGCGGAGCCGGTCTTGCCGGGCTTGTACATGGGGACGCGGATGAGGGCGGAGCGGTTGTTGTGGCCCCAGCAGATGTAGGAGGGGGCCTCGCCGCCGGCGCCGGCGGCGCGGGTGGAGCCGCCCCAGATGCGCTTGTAGGAGTTGACCCACTGGTTGGTGACGGCGGAGATCTCCGCGGCGTGGCGGAGGAGGCCGGCGATGAAGGAGCGGCCGACCTTGGAGAGCTGGTACTCCGCTCCGGACTCGTAGAACGCGTTGCGGTCGCCCTCGAAGAGGGAGAGGTGGGTGTGCATGCCCGAGCCGGGGTACTCGGAGAACGGCTTGGGCATGAACGTGGCCTGGACGCCCTGCTCCAGCGCGACCTGCTTCATGACCAGGCGGAAGGTCATGATGTTGTCGGCGGTGGAGAGCGCGTCCGCGTACCGCAGGTCGATCTCCTGCTGGCCGGGGGCGCCCTCGTGGTGGCTGAACTCGACCGAGATGCCCATGGATTCGAGCATGGTGATGGCCTGGCGGCGGAAGTCCATGCCGACGTTCTGCGGGGTGTGGTCGAAGTAGCCGGAGCTGTCGGCGGGGGTCGGGCGGCTGCCGTCGACCGGCTTGTCCTTCAGCAGGAAGAACTCGATCTCGGGGTGCGTGTAGAACGTGAAGCCCAGGTCGGACGTCTTGGCCAGGATCCGCTTGAGGACATAACGGGGGTCGGCGAAGGACGGCGAGCCGTCCGGCATCAGGATGTCGCAGAACATGCGCGCCGTACCGGGCGCCTCCGCGCGCCAGGGCAGGATCTGGAAGGTGCCGGGGTCCGGCTTGGCGATCATGTCCGATTCGTATACACGGGCGAAGCCCTCGATGGCCGAACCGTCGAAGCCGATGCCCTCGTCAAACGCCTGTTCCAGCTCGGCAGGGGCCACGGCCACGGACTTGAGGTAACCGAGCACGTCGGTGAACCACAGCCGTACGAACCGGATGTCGCGCTCCTCAAGTGTCCTGAGGACGAATTCCTGCTGCTTGTCCATGAGCCACATCCTTGCAGTTCAGACGGTCTGTGCACCACCGCCCGGGGAAGGGGTGAGGCACCAGTATCACGACCCCGGATTTCCCCCAGATTACGCACCCGGCGTGAGATGGAGCACGTGGCCACCCACTACGATCGTCCGCCGTGGTGTACGAGGGCCGCGACGGCCTCGCAGCGGCCCCGCGCACACCGCCCGCGCGACCGTTCAGCCCCCTCATCGCCCCTTCGCCGAAGGACCATGACATGAGCTTCGACCGCAGGACCCGCATAGAGCAGATGCGCAAGGCAGACCGCGCGCGCGACCGCCGCAACCGCGTGCTGGTCGTCAGCGTCAGCGCCGTCGTCGTCGCGGGGCTCGTCACCTTCGGCGCGTACACCCTGATGGACCGCTCGGAGGCGAAGGCCGACCAGAAGGCCGCCGACGTCAAGGAGTCGAAGCAGGCCGAGGCGGACAAGAAGGAGCTGGCCAAGGGCGAGGTCGAGGGCGAGCAGTCCTGGGACCCGAAGAAGCTGACCCGCAACCACGTCACCGAGACCGTCAGCTACCCGATGAAGCCGCCGGTCGGCGGCGACCACAGTCCGGTCTGGATGAACTGCGACGGCGAGGTGTACAAGAAGGCCATCCCCGACGTGAACGCCGTGCACGCCCTGGAGCACGGTTCGGTCTGGGTGACGTACACCGACAAGGCCCCCGCCGCCGATGTGGACAAGCTCGCGGAGCGCGTCGGGAAGACCCCGTACTCCCTGATGAGCCCCTACCCGGACCAGAAGGGCGCGCTCATGCTCAGCGCCTGGGGCAAGCAGGTCACCGTGGACAGCGCCGACGACCCCCGGGTGGCGACGTTCTTCGCCAAGTACGTGCAGGGCCCGCAGACGCCCGAGCCGGGTGCGGCGTGCACCGGCGGGCTGGGGGCTCCGTGACCGTGAGCGAGGGCACCCGGCGCGTGCGCTGGGTGGCCGGTTCGGCCGTCGCGCTGGCGGTGCTGTTCGCGGGGGCGGCGACGGTCGCCTCCGCGGGCGGCGACGGCGAGGACCATCCGGCGGCCACCGCACCGGCGGTCCCGGCCTCCGGTTCCGCGGACGCCGGGTTCGCCCGGGACATGGCCGTCCACCACCAGCAGGCCGTGGAGATGTCCTTCATCGTCCGCGACCGCACCCGCGACGAGGACGTGCGCCGGTTCGCGTACGACATCGCCAACACCCAGGCCAACCAGCGCGGCATGCTCCTGGGCTGGCTCGACCTGTGGGAGCTGCCGAAGATCTCCGCCGGGCAGGAGCCGATGGCCTGGATGGCGGACCCGTCCCACGACGGCCACGACATGTCCGGGATGCCCGGCATGGACATGGGTGACGGGGGCGGGGACGGGCACGGGGACGGGGACGCGTCGGGCGGCGGGTACGAGGCCCACGACGGCTCCCTCATGCCCGGCATGGCCACCCGCACCGAACTCGACGCCCTCCGGCGGGCCGACGGCAAGCGGGCCGAGGTGCTGTACCTCCAGCTGATGACCGACCACCACAAGGGCGGCATCGCCATGGCCCGGGGCTGCGTCCGGCTCTGCACCGTGAAGGCCGAGAAGCGGCTCGCGCAGGGCATGGTCGACGCCCAGCAGTCCGAACTGGACGCGATGGCCGCCATGCTCACGGAGCGCGGGGCCGCGCCACGCGGCTGAGGAGGCACGGGGCGGCCCGCCCGCACATCTGCGCGCCGCCCCGGTTCCCGCCCCACACCAAATACACCCGAATGGGTGATAGCGGTCGCGTACTCCGAACGGGTCACCGGACGATGGGAGGGCTCGGGGTGTGACGGCTGTGCCTCACGGCACCAGGAGGAATCCCCATGACCACCGCCAAGGACATCATGCACGACGGCGCCACCTGGATCCCGGCGCACGAGACCCTCGACCGCGCCGCGCAGCTCATGCGCGACCACCACGTGGGCGCGCTGCCCATCTCGGAGAACGGCGACCAGGACCGGATGATCGGCATCCTCACGGACCGCGACATCGTGGTCGGGTGCATCGCGAGCGGCCACGATCCGTCGAAGATGACCGCCGGCGACCTCGCCCAGGGCACCCCGCGCTGGATCGACGCGGAGGCCGGGATCGAGGCCGTCCTGGAGGAGATGCAGACCCACCGGATCCGCCGGCTGCCCGTCGTCGAGAACAAGATGCTGATCGGCATGATCAGCGAGGCGGACCTCGCCCAGCATCTGGAGGACGAGCAGATCGCCGCCTGGGCGGAACAGGTCTACGCCCGGGGCTGAGCCGGCCGGAACCGCCCCGCGCCGCCCCCTCTCGCGTACGCACGTATCGCGTCTGCGCCGCGGCCCGTGGCCCCGCACCGCGCGGATGGCGGGTCGTCTCCGCGTCCGCCCCTCGAAGGGCCGGGATACCCGGGAGGGGTAGGGTGGCGCCATGTCGGTGACGAGGCGTGCGACGTACGGACGGCTGCTGCTGTTCGCCGCGCTGCTCCTCGGCATCGTCACCATGCACACCCTGGGGCACCCGGCCGACCACGCCGGAGCCGCGTCCATGACACCGGCCGCCCACGCGATGGCCCCGGCCGCCAGGCCCGGCACTCCCCCGGCCATCCCGCCGGCCGCCGCGCCGGCCCCGTATACGGTCCACGCCATGGCCCCGGCTGCCCCTGTGGCCGCCTCCGCCCCGGCCTCGTATACGGTCCACGGCTCCGCCGCCCGCCACCCGGCCCCCGAGCCCGCGTCCCCGCACGGCATGGATCCGCTGGCCGTCTGTCTCGCGGTGCTCGGGGTCTGGGGGCTGGCCCTGCTCGTCATCCTGCTGGTGACCCGCCGCGCCGCCGGGCGGATGCCCCGGTCCGCCGGGGCCCGTCCGGCCCGGCTGCCCCGGCCGCCTCCGCCGCGGCGGTCCGGCACGGCCCTCCTCACCGATCTGTCGGTTCTGCGCGTATAGGCGGACCACGGCGCACCGCGCCCGTCCGCCCCTTCCGCACACCCCGACACCATCCTTGAGGTGCACTCCGTCATGTCCGCACAGCCCACCCGCCGTGCCGTGCTCGGCGCGGCGATCGCCGTCGCCGGTTCCGGCGTCCTGACCGCCTGCTCCGACTCCGGCGCCGGCCCCGACCACTCCTCCATGAACCACGGCGCCCCGTCGGGGACCGCCGCCCCGGACGGCTATGTCGCCCCGGACGGCCCCGAGGTCGCCGCCGCCGAGAAGCGCCGGGGCGCCGGCCCCGAGCGCGCGGTCGCGCTGACCGCCGCCACCGCCCGGCTCGACCTGGGCGGCGGTCGCACCGTCCGCTCCTGGGCGTACGGGGACCGGCTCCCCGGCAAGGAGGTCCGGGTCACCGCGGGCGACACCCTCGCGCTGACCCTCGCCAACCATCTGCCGCAGGCCACCTCGCTGCACTGGCACGGCCTCGCCCTGCGCAACGACATGGACGGGGTGCCGGGGCTGACCCAGCGGGCCGTCGCCCCCGGCGCGCGGTTCACGTACCGGTTCGCGGTGCCGCACCCCGGGACGTACTGGTTCCATCCGCACTCCGGCGTCCAGCAGGA
The DNA here is from genome assembly GCF_053597115.1 of Streptomyces sp. NPDC001515. NCBI lineage: Bacteria > Bacillati > Actinomycetota > Actinomycetes > Kitasatosporales > Streptomycetaceae > Streptomyces > Streptomyces sp. NPDC001515. Next base: position 33,204 of record NZ_JBSFHN010000002.1, on the reverse strand, counting down.
CCGGGGGCTGTACGCACCCCTGATCGTCGAGGACCCGAAGGAACCCCTGGCCTACGACAAGGAGTGGGTCGTCGTGCTCGACGACTGGGTCGACGGGGTGGACGGGTCCACGCCGGACGCGGTGCTCCGGGAACTCACCGGGGGCGGCGGGCACGGCGGGCACTCCATGGACGGCGGCATGGAGGGAACGGAAGGGATGGAGGGGATGTCCGGGAGCGGGGAGAGCCCTTCCCCGGACGGCGGAAAGGGGGCCGGCCCCTCCCGCATGCTCATGGGGGCCATCAGCGAGCTGCTGGGCGGGGACGCCGGGGACGTCGGCTATCCGGCCTATCTGGTCAACGGGCGCACCGCCGAGGACCCGGCCGTCCTCACCGCCCGGCCGGGCGACCGGATCCGGCTGCGGATCATCAACGCGGGCGGCGACACCGCCTTCCGGCTCGCGCTCGGCGGCCACCGGATGACGGTGACGCACACCGACGGCTTCCCGGTCCGGCACACGACGGCGGACGCGCTGCTGCTCGGGATGGGCGAGCGGTACGACGTGCTGGTGACCGCCGGGGACGGGGTGTTCCCGCTGACCGCGCTGGCCGAGGGCAAGAACGCCGTGGCGCGGGCACTGCTGCGGACCGGGGGCGGCGCGGCGCCCGGCGCCTCCGTACGGCCGAAGGAGCTGGACGGGGAGCTGGCGGTGACGGAGCGGCTGGTGCCGGAGGAGGCGGCGGCGCTCCCGGCGCGGCGGCCGGACCGGACGGTGCGGCTGCGGCTGACCGGTTCGATGGCGGCGTACGACTGGGCGTTCGACGGCCGGCCGTACCGGGCGGACCAGCGGCATCCGGTGCGGGCCGGGGAGCGGGTCCGGATGGTGGTGCGCAACGACACGGAGATGTGGCACCCGGTGCATCTGCACGGGCACACCTTCGCGCTGGCGGGCGGCGCGAAGGGGGCGCGCAAGGACACCGCGGTCGTGCTCCCCGGGCGTTCGCTGACCGTCGACTTCGACGCGGACAATCCGGGGCTGTGGATGCTCCACTGCCACAACGTCTACCACGCGGAGGCGGGGATGATGACGGTCCTCGGCTACCGCCGCTGACGGCCGGTCCGCCCCGAGGTCCCGGCGGGCCGCGGCGCCTTTCCCGTGGCCCGCCAGGACATCGCGTCAGTCAGACGATTACACTGGGCGGCGTGCCTCAACTACGCCTCGCACTGAATCAGATCGACTCGACCGTCGGCGACCTCGCCGGCAACAGCGAGTCGATCGTCCACTGGACCCGGCACGCCGCCGAGCAGGGCGCCCACCTCGTGGCGTTCCCCGAGATGGCGCTGACCGGCTACCCCGTCGAGGACCTGGCCCTGCGGTCGTCCTTCGTCGAGGCGTCGCGGAGCGCGCTGCGCGCGCTGGCCGCGCGGCTGGACGCGGAGGGCTTCGGCGAGCTGCCGGTCGTCGTCGGCTATCTCGACCGCTCGGAGTCGGCGGCGCCCCGCTACGGGCAGCCCGCCGGCTCCCCGCGCAACGCCGCCGCGGTGCTGCACCGGGGCGGGATCGCGCTGAACTTCGCCAAGCACCACCTGCCCAACTACGGCGTCTTCGACGAGTTCCGGTACTTCGTGCCGGGCGACTCGATGCCGGTGGTGCGGGTGCACGGCATCGATGTGGCGCTCGCCATCTGCGAGGACCTCTGGCAGGACGGCGGCCGGGTGCCGGCCGCGCGGGCCGCCGGGGCCGGGCTGCTGCTGTCGATCAACGCCTCGCCGTACGAGCGGGACAAGGACGACACCCGGCTCGAACTGGTCCGCAAGCGGGCCCAGGAGGCCGGCTGCACCACGGCGTACCTCGCGATGATCGGCGGCCAGGACGAGCTGGTCTTCGACGGCGACTCGATCGTCGTCGACCGGGACGGCGAGGTGATCGCCCGCGCCCCCCAGTTCTCCGAGGGCAGCGTGATCCTGGACCTGGAGCTGCCGGCCGCCGCGGCCGAGGCGCCGTCCGGTGTGGTGAACGACGGGCTGCGGATCGACCACGTGGTCCTCTCCGAGGAGCCGCTGCCGGCCTATGAGCCCGAGCTGACCGGCGGGTACGCGGAGCGGCTCGACGACGACGAGGAGCTGTACTCGGCGCTTGTCGTGGGCCTGCGGGCGTACGCCGCGAAGAACGGCTTCGGCAGTGTGCTGATCGGGCTGTCCGGGGGCATCGACTCGGCGCTGGTCGCCGCGATCGCCTGCGACGCGCTGGGCGCGGCCAACGTGTACGGCATCTCGATGCCGTCGAAGTACTCCTCGGACCACTCCAAGGGCGACGCGGCCGAGCTGGCGCGGCGGACCGGGCTGAACTTCCGGACCGTGCCGATCGAGCCGATGTTCGACGCCTATATGGGGTCGTTGGGTCTCACCGGTCTCGCGGAGGAGAACCTCCAGTCCCGGCTGCGCGGCACGATGCTGATGGCCGTCTCCAACCAGGAGGGCCAGATCGTCCTGGCGCCGGGCAACAAGTCGGAGCTGGCGGTCGGGTACTCGACGCTGTACGGCGACTCGGTCGGCGCGTACGGGCCGATCAAGGACGTCTACAAGTCGTCGATCTTCCGGCTGGCGAAGTGGCGCAACCGGGCCGCCGAGGAGCGCGGGCAGACCCCGCCGATCCCGGAGGCGTCCATCACCAAGCCGCCCAGCGCGGAGCTGCGTCCCGGGCAGGTCGACACGGACTCGCTGCCCGACTACGACGTCCTGGACCGGATCCTGGAGCTGTACGTCGACCGGGACCAGGGGCGCGACGCGATCGTGGCGGCCGGGTTCGATCCGGCGCTGGTGGCGAAGACGCTGCGGATGGTGGACACCGCCGAGTACAAGCGGCGGCAGTACCCGCCGGGGACGAAGATCTCCCCGAAGGGTTTCGGCAAGGACCGCCGGCTGCCGATCACCAACCGGTGGCGCGAGTCCGGCTGAGGCCGGGCGCCCCTCCGCCCGCGCCGGTCGCCGCCCCCGTCAGAGCCTGACGCGGGCGGCGATCGGCAGATGGTCGCTGTCGGTGGCCGGGAGGGTCCAGGAGGAGACGGGCTCGATGCCCTTGACCATGATCTGGTCGATGCGCGCCATCGGGAACGAGGCGGGCCAGCTGAAACCGAAGCCGCTGCCGGCCGCGCCCTGGGTGGAGCGCATCTGGGAGGTCACGGCGGTGAGCGATCGGTCGTTCATGGTGCCGTTGAGGTCGCCGAGCAGGACGACGCGTTCCAGCGGCTCGTGGGAGATCGCCTTGCCGAGGGCGTCGGCGCTCTGGTCGCGCTGGTCGGCGGTGAAGCCGGCGTGCAGTTTGACCCGGACCGACGGCAGGTGCGCGACGTAGACGGCGACCTGGCCCTCGGGGGCGGTGACGGTGGTCCGCATGGCGCGGACCCAGCCCATCTTGATGTCCACGGGGCGGGTGTCGTGGAGGGGGTATTTGCTCCACAGTCCGACGGTGCCCTGGACGGAGTGGTACGGGAAGCGGGCGCGGAGCGCCGACTCGTACGCCGCGACCTTGCCGCCGGGCAGTTCCTGGAGGGCGACGACGTCCGCGCCCGAACCGGCGACCTGCTGGGCGGTGCCGGCCGGGTCGGGGTTGTCCGCGTTGACGTTGTGGGTGGCGACGGTGAGGTCGCCGCCGCCGCCCTGCTTGTCGGTGAGCAGTCCGCCGAAGAGGTTGAACCAGACGGCGACGGGGAGCAGCAGGGCGATCAGCGCGGTCGCGGAGCGGCGGACCAGGCCCAGGACCAGCAGCACCGGGACGAAGACCGCGCACCAGGGCAGGAAGGTCTCGGTGAGGCTGCCCAGGTTGCCGATGGTGTTGGGGATCTGGGCGTGGAGCAGCATCACCAGGGTCAGCAGGACCGAGCAGCCGGCGAGGACGATGCCCCGGCGCCAGATGCCCGGGTTCCGGGTGATTCTGTCGCGCAGGTCCCGGAGGCGGGATCCGGAGCCGTGCGGCTCCGTGCCGTCGCTCCCGGTGTCCGTCCTGTACGCCTGCACCATTGCGCCGTCCTCACTGCCTTGCCCTGAACATCGCCGCGACCACGACCCTAGTGCCTCGGCGTGCCTCGGCCGCCGAGCCCTCGGTGCTGCGCGGCGCTTTCGCCGCCGTCGACGACGGCCGTACGGGGACGAGGACGACCGGGGCCCGCCGGCGGGTTCCGGGGGGCGGCCGCCGGGGCGCGCTTGTGACAGAACGCGCATACGTGTCCGGCCCCGGCGGGTCAGCCCCGGCCCGCTCCGTTCCGGTCCGCCGCTTCGGGGCCGAGGCCCTGGAGGAGCAGGCGGATGATCCGGTCGGCGAGGTCCTCGGGGAGGGGGGCGTCGGGGCGGTGGATGGTGCGGACGAGCATGGGGCCGAGGAAGAGGTCGTCCATCAGCTCCACGTCCGTGTCGTCGCGCAGTTCGCCGGCCGCGACGGCCCGGCCGACGGCGGCGAGCATCGCGGCCCGGCGGGGCGCGATGACGGTGCCCTGGTATTCGGTCCAGAGCTTGGGGTGGGACTTCATCTGCGCGAAGACGTTGTGCAGGAAGACCGAGGAGCGCCGGGCGAGGCCGCTGGTGCGCATGGATTCCAGGAGGATGCGCAGATCGGCCAGGCCGCGCGTGCCGGACACCACCGGTTCGGGGGGTTCGATGTCGCGCAGGACGTCGACGAAGAGGGCCTCCTTGTCCGCCCAGCGGCGGTAGATGGTGGCCTTGCCGACGCCGGCGGTACGGGCGATGCGCTCGATGGAGAGTCCGGCGAGGGGTTCACCGGCTTCGAGGAGGGCGGTGACCGCGTCCAGGATGGAGCGTTCGGCGGCGGCGCTGCGCGGGCGGCCCCGGCGGGGCTCCTGCTCCTCGCCCGGTGGCTGCTCGGGGCCCCCGGCGGGGGCCGGGGGGCCGTCGTCGCCGGGGGTCGGCCGGTCCTGCCCGCCGGGGGGCGGGCCGCCCGGGTCCGCTGCCTGAGCCTGCACGTGAAACCACCTTTCGCCGCCCCGATTCTCGCCGAAGCGGGCGGCACCCGTGGCAGGACGGGTGCCGCCGCTCCCTCACCGTCCCGCGCCCGCGGGCACGGCCTTCTCGTCCCGGGCGGCCGGGCCGCCGCCGCCGTCGGAGGGCTTCCCCGGCAGGAACAGGGCGACCACGAGGGCGCCGAGCGCGGCGACGCCGGCCGAGCAGAAGGCGGTGATGTGCATGGCGCTCATGAAGGCGTCGTTGGCGGCGGTGACCAGCGGGGCGCCGGCCGGTCCCATCTTCTCCGCGACGCCGAGGGTGGCCTCGATGGACTCGCCCGCCACGTCCCGTACGGCGGCCGGGACCGCACCGAGGTGGTCCTCGATGTCGCCCCGGTAGACGGTGGAGAGCACCGAGCCGAGGACGGCGATGCCGAGGGCGCCGCCGACCTGGCGGAAGGTGTTGTTGACGGCGGAGCCGGAGCCGGCCTTCTCGCGGGGCAGGGCCTGCATGACGGCGACGGTGACGGGCGGCATGACGTGGGCCATGCCGGTGCCCTGGACGAAGAAGACCACGCACATCACCCAGACCGGGGTGTCGGCGTCGAACAGTGCGAAGGCCGCGAGCCCGGCGGCGACCGCCAGCATGCCGGCGGTGCACACGGCGCGGGCCCCGAAGCGGGCGACGACGTGCCGGGCGCGGGGGGCGAAGACCATCTGGGCCACGGCCAGCGGCAGGATGAGCAGCCCGGACTGGAGGGCGCTCCAGCCGCGCACGCTCTGCATGTAGAAGGCGGAGAAGAAGGTCACGCCCATCAGCGCGAAGAAGACCAGCGCGATCGCGGCGACGGCGGCGGAGAACGCGGGCTTGCGGAAGTACGTGATGTCGATGGCGGGGCTGCTGCTGCGCTTCTCGTGCAGGACGAAGACCACGAGGACCGCGAGGCCGCCGAGGACCGGCAGGAGCACGGAGACATCGGTGAAGTCGGCGAGTTCGCCGCCCCGGATGATGCCGTAGACCAGCAGCACCAGGCCGATGACGGAGAGCACCACGCCGACCGGGTCGAGCCGTCCGGGGCGGGGGTCCCTGGACTCGGGGACGAGCACCACCATGGCGATCACCGCGATGACCACGACGGGCACGTTGACCAGGAAGATCGAGCCCCACCAGAAGTGTTCGAGGAGCAGTCCGCCGGTGATCGGGCCGATCGCGATGCCGAGGCCGACGCTGCCGGCCCAGATGCCGATGGCCTTGGGCTGCTCGTCGCGCTCGAAGACGTTCATCAGGACGGCCAGGGTGGCCGGCATGACGAAGGCGGCGCCGAAGCCCATCACCGCGCGCCAGGTGATCAGCTCGGCGGGCGAGCCGGACATCGCGGCGAGGGCCGAACCGGCGCCGAACAGCACGATCCCGAGGAGCAGGATCTTCTTGCGGCCGATGCGGTCGCCGAGCAGTCCGGCGGTGAACAGCAGTCCGGCGAAGACGAGCGTGTAGGAGTTGATGGCCCACTCCAGCTCGCTCTGGGTGGCTCCCAGACCGGTGGGCGCGGGCGAGGCGATCGTCTTGACCGCGACGTTCAGGATCGAGTTGTCCAGCACCACGATGAGCAGGCTGAACATGAGTACGGCGAGAATCGCCCAGCGGCGGCGGTGGACCGCCTCGGGGACGTGGGGCACGGCGGCGGGTGCGCCGGACGGTATGGACATGGGCGAAAGCCTAACGTCATTTCGATACGAGACCGTCTCGTATTGGAAAGTCTTTACCGGTCTCCTGGCACGGAGTGCCGTTCCGTGCGCGGGCCCACTTCCCGGGAGCCGTCCGGGGATGCCACCATGGAAGGGATCCGGGGACGCCGTCAGGGCGCCTCGAGATGACGAAGGAGCCGTACGCCATGTCGCTTCAGGCTGCGCAGAACCAGTCCGCCACACCCCCCTCCGGTGCCCCCGCCGACAGCAGCAAGGCGCTGTACGGCGGCAAGAGCAACCGCCGGGTCACCGTCCACGACATCGCCGCCGCCACCGCGCGGGGCGAGAAGTGGCCCATGCTCACCGCCTACGACGCCATGACCGCGTCCGTCTTCGACGAGGCCGGCATCCCGGTCATGCTCGTCGGGGACTCGATGGGCAACTGTCACCTCGGCTACGACACCACCGTGCCCGTCACGATGGACGAGATCGCCATCCTGTCCGCCGCCGTCGTCCGGGGCACCAAGCGCGCCCTGATCGTCGCCGACCTGCCCTTCGGCGCGTACCAGGAGAGCCCGGTCCAGGCCCTGCGCAACGCCACCCGGCTGATCAAGGAGTCCGGGGTCGGCGCCGTCAAGCTGGAGGGCGGCGAGCGCAGCCACGAGCAGATCAAGCTGCTGGTGGACGCCGGAATCCCGGTCATGGCGCACATCGGCCTGACCCCGCAGTCCGTCAACGCCATGGGCTACCGGGTGCAGGGACGCGGCGAGGAGGCCGCCCAGCAGATGCTGCGCGACGCCAAGGCCGTCCAGGACGCCGGCGCGTTCGCCGTCGTCCTGGAGCTCGTACCGGCCGAGCTGGCCGCCGAGGTCACCCGCACCCTGCACATCCCGACCGTCGGCATCGGCGCCGGTCCGGACACCGACGCCCAGGTCCTCGTCTACACCGACATGGTCGGTCTGACCGGCGGCAAGGTGCCGCGCTTCACCAAGCAGTACGCCGACCTGCGGCAGATCCTCGGCGACGCCGCGAAGGCGTACGCGGACGAGGTCGTCGGCGGCACGTTCCCCGCGCCGGAGCACACCTTCCACTGATCCGGCCGGGCCGACCGGCCCGAGGACCACTGCCGCACCACCGACAGCCCGCCGACTTCCCCCATCGGCGGGCTGTCGCGCCGCTGTCGGCGGACTGTCGGCGCGCTGTCGGTGGCGGCTGGTCTGATGGCGTCCATGACGCGAATCGACAAGAACCCCGGAAGCGGCAGGAGCGGCGGCCACGCCGTGGAGGTGCGGGGACTGGTCAAGCACTACGGCGAGACCAAGGCTCTGGACGGCGTGGACCTCGATGTGCGCGAGGGCACCGTCCTCGGCGTGCTCGGCCCCAACGGCGCCGGCAAGACCACGCTCGTACGGGTCCTCTCCACCCTGATCCGGCCCGACGCCGGACACGCGGTCGTGGCGGGCTTCGACGTGGTGCGCCAGCCCCGCGCGCTGCGCCGCACGATCGGCCTGACCGGGCAGTACGCCTCGGTCGACGAGAAGCTCTCCGGCTGGGAGAACCTCTACATGATCGGGCGCCTGCTCGACCTGCCCCGCAAGAAGGCCCGCGCACGCGCCGACGAGCTGCTGGAGCGCTTCTCGCTCACCGAGGCCGCGAGGAAGGCCGCGATGGAGTACTCCGGCGGCATGCGGCGCCGGCTCGACCTGGCCGCCTCCATGATCGGCAACCCGGCCGTGCTCTATCTCGACGAGCCCACGACCGGGCTCGACCCCCGGACCCGCAACGAGGTCTGGGACGAGGTGCAGCGGATGGTCGCGGAGGGCGCGACCGTGCTGCTCACCACCCAGTACATGGAAGAGGCCGAGCAACTGGCCAGTGAGCTGACGGTCATCGACCGGGGGCGGATCGTCGCCCGCGGCGGGATCGACGAGCTGAAGGCCAAGGTCGGCGGCCGCACCCTGCAGATCCGCCCCGCCGACCCGGCCGATCTGGCGGCGATGGCCCAGGCGGTCCGGGACGCCGGACTCGACGGGGTGGCCGGCGCCCAGGCGGTCCCGGACGAGGGCCTGCTGTACGTACCGATCCTCAGCGACGAGCAGCTCACCGCCGTCATCGGCCTGCTCGGCACCCGGGGCTTCCCGCTGGCGCACGTCGCCACCGCGCTGCCCAGCCTGGACGAGGTCTTCCTCGCCATCACCGGCGACAAGGCCACCGTCACCGACACGATCCCCGAGGAGGTCGCGGCATGAGCACGACGACCCTGACACCCACGCCCGCCGACGCCGTCTCCGCCGCCCCGGCCGCCAAGCTCCACGACGAGGGCGGAATCGGACTGCGGAACAACCTGCGCCACATCGGGGCGCTCGTACGGCGCAATCTGCTCCAGATCAAGAAGGATCCGGAGTCCATGTTCGACGCGCTGCTGATGCCCGTCATCTTCACGCTGCTGTTCGTCTACGTCTTCGGCGGCTCGGTCGGCAGCAGCATGGGCGGCGGCCGGCAGGAGTACCTGAACTATCTGATCCCCGGTCTGATGGCGATGATGGGCATGAACATCGCCATGGCCGTCGGCTCCGGGGTCAACGACGACTTCCGCAAGGGCATCATGGACCGGTTCCGGACCATGCCGATCGCCCGCTCCTCCGTCCTGATCGCCAAGATCGTGGTCGAACTCGGCCGGATGCTGGTCGCGACCCTCATCCTGCTCGCCATGGGCTTCGCCCTCGGCATGGAGCTCCAGGAGTCGGTGGTCGGTCTGATCGCGGCGGTCGGTCTGTCGGCCGCGTTCGGCGCCGCCATCATGTGGATCTTCATCCTGCTCGGTCTGTCCATGAAGACCCCTCAGGCCGTCCAGGGCATGGGGATGCTGGTGATGATGCCGCTCCAGTTCGGTTCCTCGATCTTCGCCCCGACCCAGACGATGCCCGGCTGGCTCCAGTCGTTCACCGACTACAACCCGCTGTCCAACCTGGCCGACGCCGCCCGCGCGCTGATGATGGGCGGCCCGCTCGCCCACGCGGTCTGGGTGACCCTCGGCTGGACCGTGGTCATCACCGCGGTCATGGCACCGCTCGCGGTCTCCAAGTTCCGCAAGAAGGCCTGACCCCGGATCCCGCTCCCCGGGTTCAGTCCACGTACGCGTCGACGAGGGCGGTGGCCTCCTCCAGGGAGAGTCCGCCGCCCTCGGCGTACGCGGCCTCGAAGCGCTCGTCGCCGGCCGCGGCGCGGGCCAGCCTCTCGGCACGGGCGAAGCTGTCGCGCTCCATCGACGTCTTGAAGTGGCCCGCCGGCAGCAGCTCCTGGGCGCAGGCCAGCAGCCGGGCGGCCAGTTCGCCCCCGTCCCGCCCGCCCAGACCGGCGAGCGACCAGGCCACCACCACCAGATTGACCACCCTCATCTGCGGCGCCACCATCTGCGTGAGCGGGTCGCCCAGCCGCGTCAGCGCGTAACGGGCCTGCCCCAGCGCCCGTTCGTACGCCCCGTCCTGGTTGTCCAGCCAGGCCAGACCGCCCACCACGAAGCCCTCGAATATCGCCATCGTCTGGGACCTGAACTGCTCCAGCAGCGCCTCGAACTGCTCGCGGGCCTCGGCGGTGCGGCCCGAACGGCCCAGCAGCAGGGCGAGGAAGAGCCGGGCCGCGGGCTTCGCCTCGTGGCCGGTGTGCCGTTCGTCGGCCAGCACCTCGCGCAGGATCGCCTCGCCCTCGGCGGCCCGGTCCAGTTCGGTCAGCGCGAAGGCGTAACGGGTCCGGAGCACCGAGACCTGGGCCAGCGCGCCCAGCTTCTCCGCGTACCGGACGGCCTCCAGATAGTCCTCGGCGGCCCGTTCGTAGGCGCCGGTCTTCTCGTTGGCCTCGCCGCGCGAGGACAGCGCCTCGGCCATCCCCCAGTCGTCACCGAGCCGGCGGAAGATCTCCAGGGCCTCGTCGGCGTCCTCATGGGCCCGGCCCGACCACTCGGGCCGGTTGGCCAGGACGTTGGCCCGCATCTGGAGGGCGGCGGCCAGCTCCCACGCGAAGCCGAACTCCCGCGAGGCCCGCACCGTCTCGTCCAGCAGATGGCGCAGGTCCGCGACACCGCCGGTGAGCATCACGGCGAAGAACCAGAGCGAGCCGGGGCTGCGGCAGGTCTGCGGCTGGCCGGCCCGGTAGGTGGCGGCGATGGCCCGCAGCCTCCGCAGGCTCGACTCGTTCTTCCACTCGTCCATCGCGTGGTCCATGCTGACCAGCTGGACCAGGATCACCTCGCGGCGCGCCTCTTCGAGCAGTTCGGGGCCCATCGGCGGCGGCGCGTCCGTGCACCGTTCGTGGATCGAGGGCGCCGGGCGCACGGGCTCGGCGAACGGGTCGGGCCCGAGGGCGGCGGCGGCATCGGCCCAGTGCAGCGCGTCGCCGCGGAGGTTGCGGATCTGCCAGTACCAGGAGAGCGAGAGCACCAGGCACAGCGCCTCCTGCTCGTCGCGGGCGGCGACCGCGTGCCGCAGGGCGGTGCGCAGGTTCTCGTACTCCCGCTGGAGGACGGCGACGGCGGCGTGCTGTCCGGAGCCGCGCAGCAGCGGGTCGGTGGTACGGGCCAGCTCCCGGAAGTACACGAGATGGCGGCGCTCGACGGCGTCCCGCTCGCCGGATTCCGCGAGCCGCCCCGCCGCGTACTCGCCGACGGTCTCCAGCAGCCGGTAGCGCATGGCGCCGTCGGCGGCGGGAGCGGCCACGACGAGGGACTTGTCGACGAGGGAGCCGAGGAGCCCGGCGATCTCGTGGGCCCGCCCGGGGTCCTGGGCGCAGACCGCCTCGGCGGCCTCCAGGGTGCAGCCGCCGGCGAAGACGGAGAGCCTGCGCAGCACGGCCCGTTCGTCCTCGGCCAGCAGGTCCCAGGACCAGTCGACGACCGCGCGCAGGGTCTGCTGGCGCGGGAGCACGGTGCGGCTGCCGCTGGTCAGCAGGCGGAAGCGGTCGTCGAGCCGGTCCGCGATCTGGCGCGGGCCGAGCATCCGCAGCCGGGCGGCGGCCAGTTCGATGGCGAGCGGCAGTCCGTCGAGCCGGCGGCAGATCTCGGCGGCGGCCTCGGCCGTGGCCGGATCGGCGTCGGTCCTGAAGCCCGGCCGGGCCGCGGCCCCGCGCTCGGCGAGCAGCCGCAGCGCCGTCGGGTCGGGCAGCGGTTCCACGGGGCGCAGGAACTCGCCGGGGACGCCGAGGGGTTCGCGGCTGGTGGCGAGGACGGTGAGCCCCGGACAGCGGGCCAGGAGGTGGTCGGCGAGGTCCGCGGCGGCCTCGATCAGATGCTCGCAGTTGTCCAGGAGCAGCAGCATGCGGCGGTGCGCGCAGTGTTCGGTGAGCCGGGCGAGGGGCTCGCCGGGGCCGCGTTCGGCGGCGCGGAACTCCTCGGCGCCCGCTCCGCGCAGCACGGTCTCCCGGGCGCCGAGCGCGCCGAGCACCGCTTCGGGAACGGCCTCGGGATCGTCGACGGGGGCGAGTTCGGCGAGCCAGACGCCGTCGGGCCAGTGGCCGGGGCCGAACGATTCCGCGGTCTCCTGGGAGAGCCGGGTCTTTCCGGCCCCGCCGGGGCCGAGGAGGGTGACGAGCCGGGCGCGGGAGAGGTCGCCGCGCAGCGCCTCCATGTCCTGTTCCCGGCCGACGAAGCTGGTGAGCCGGGCGCGGAGGTTGCCCTGCCGGACGGCGGGCGCGGCCGGGGCGGCGGGGGCCGGGGGTGCCGGTTCCTGGTGGAGGAGCGCGGTGTGCAGTGCGGTGAGTTCGGGCCCGGGGTCGGTGCCGAGCCGTTCGGCGAGCACGGTGCGGACCTCGTCGTAGGCGGCGAGCGCCTGGGCGGTGCGGCCGGCGTCGCGCAGGGCGCGCAGCCGCAGCGCCTGGAGCGGTTCGTCCAGGGGGTGTTCGCCGCAGAGCGCGGTCAGCTCCGGCAGCACCTCGTCGGCGCGGCCGAGGGCGAGCGCGGCGGCGATCCGGGCGCGGCGGGCGTCGAGCCGGCGCAGCGACCAGCGCGCGGCGTCGGAGGCGCGGTCGGGCAGATCGGCGAGGACCGGTCCGCGCCACAGGGCGAGTGCCTCGTCGAGGAGGGCCAGGGCCGTCGCCGGGTCGCCCCCGGCCAGGGCCCGCGTCCCCTCGCCGGACAGCCGGTCGAAGCGGTGGAGGTCGACGCGGTCGGGGTCGGCGGTGAGGCGGTAGCCGTTGGCGGCGGAGGCGACGGCGTCGTGGCCCACGGCGCGGCGGAGCCTGCCGACGAGTGCCTGGAGGGCTCCGGGCGCGTCGGCGGGCGGCTCTCCGTCCCACACCTCGTCGACGAGGACGGCCGTGGAAACGGTCCGCCCGGCGCGCAGCGCGAGCACGGCCAGCAGGGCGCGCAGCCGCGCCCCGCCGACGGCGACGGGGGTGCCGTCGTCGCGGAGGGCCTGGGTGGTGCCGAGGATGCCGTAACGCATCCGCCCATTGTCCGTGACGGGCGGTGGCTCATCCACAGCCGCCCGGCCGCCGCCCGCCCCGCCCCGTGTGCTGCGCGTCATGCCCTCACCCTTCATGGAACTCCCCACCCTTCATGGAACTCCCCGCCCGGCGCGAGACGTTTTTGGCGTGTCGCCCGTCGAGACGTTCACCCGCGTGTCGCCCGTCGAGACGTTTTCCGCGTATCGCCTGTACGGTCGTGGCGCGCCGCCCGCCCGCAAGGACCGTCTCACCGCCCCCGGGAGCCTGCCGATGACCTCCGCGACAGCCCGCAGCGACCGGCGGATCAGCCCGGTCTTCCTCGGTATCGCCGCCGTGACGGCGGTCTCCGGATGGGCGGTGTGGACGGATTTCGCCGAGCAGCCGGGCTTCGCGACCTTCCTGTTCGTCACCGGGGCGTGGGTCGTCTCGCTCTGTCTGCACGAGTACGCGCACGCCAGGACGGCGCTGCACAGCGGCGACATCTCCATCGGGGCGAAGGGCTATCTGACCCTGAACCCGCTGGCGTACACGCACGCGCTGCTGAGCATCGTCCTGCCGGTGCTCTTCGTGATCATGGGCGGGATCGGGCTGCCGGGCGGGGCGGTCTTCATCGAACGGGGCCGGATCCCGGGCCGGTGGCGGCACAGCCTGATCTCGGCGGCGGGTCCGCTGACCAATGTGCTGTTCGCGGTGGTGTGCACCGCGCCGTTCTGGCTGGACGCGCTGGACGGGGTGCCGCTCCCGTTCCGGTACGCGCTGGGCTTCCTGGCGCTGCTCCAGGTGACGGCGGCGATCCTGAACTCGCTGCCGGTGCCGGGGCTGGACGGCTACGGGGTGGTCGAGCCATGGCTGTCGCACCGGCTGCGCCGCTCGGTGGAGCCGTTCGCCCCGTACGGGCTGATCGCGGTCTTCGCCCTGCTGTGGATCCCCGAGGTCAACGCGGCCTTCTTCGACGCGGTCGACGCGATCCTGCGCGGGCTGGGTGTCAGCGGCACGGAGACGTACTGCGGTCTGGATGCCTACCGGTTCTGGCAGGCGGGCGATCCGGGGTGCGCGGTGGGCGGCTGAAGGCTGCTGCCCGCAGCGGTGTCCGGGCAGGTCAGGGCCCGTCCGACGATTGCCGTCCGCCGGGCGGCGCCGGCACCCGCGCCGGGCGGCGGTCAGGCGTCCTGGGCCGTGTTCCGGCGGCGCACGTAGTACCAGGCCATGTTGGACGAGAGCCCGACGAGCAGCACCCAGACGACGCCGAGGAGCCAGCTGCCCTGGACGAAGGCGATCACGGCCGCGACGACGGCGAGGACGCAGACGGCGAGTGCGTAGAGGGCGAGGCGGGGCATGGGGTGGCTCCTGTCGGGGGTGCTGCGCGGTCCCGTCCAGTGTCCCCCATGCCCCCGGACGCCGTGAGCGGGGTGCGGGACCGGCTCAGACGTCGGTGGTGCGCAGCCCGGCGTGCGCCTTGTAGCGGCGGTTGACCGAGATCAGGTTGGCGACCAGCGATTCGACCTGGTGGGCGTTGCGCAGCCGGCCGGCGAAGATGCCGCGCATGCCGGGGATGGTGCCGGCCAGGGCCTGGACGGTGTCGGTGTCGGCGCGGTCCTCGCCGAGGACCAGGACGTCGGTGTCGATCTCCTCGATGGACGCGTCCTGGAGGAGCACCGCGGACAGGTGGTGGAAGGCCGCGGTGACGCGGGAGTCGGGCAGCAGGGCGGCGGCCTGCTCGGCGGCGCTGCCCTCCTCGGGCTTGAGGGCGTAGGCGCCCTTCTTGTCGAAGCCGAGCGGGTTGACGCAGTCGACGACGAGCTTGCCGGCCAGTTCCTCGCGCAGGGACTCCAGCGTCTTGGCGTGACCGTCCCAGGGCACGGCGACGATCACGATGTCGCTCTCCCGGGCGCAGGAGGCGTTGTCGGTGCCGCGCACCCCGTGGCCCAGCTCCGCCGCCGCGGCCTCGGCCCGGTCGGCGGCCCGGGAGCCGATGATCACGCGCTGCCCGGCGCGGGCGAACCGGTAGGCGAGCCCCCGGCCCTGCGGCCCGGTGCCGCCGAGCACGCCGACCGTCAGGCCGGAGACGTCGGGGAGGTCCCAGGGGTCCTTGGCGGGGGGCTTGGGGGCGCTGCCGCTGTCATTCGTAGTCATGGCCCCGACACTACTGCCAGGTACCGGGCCGGGCCGCCGCTCCGGCCGTCCAGTGGGACGGGTCGGTCCATGGACCCGTTCGGGTGATCGGGTGGCGTTCGCCGGTGCCGGGCGCGGCGGCGGTGCAGGATGCCGGGCCATGGATGCCGTACGAGTGGCGCTGCTGCGCGAGGTGCTGGCGGGGACGCAGTGGCCGGCGGCCACCCGGCGGTTCGGGGGGACGCTGCGGTCCTGCGTGGTGCCGCACGGCGGCGGGCTGCTGCTGGTGGGGACCCGGGAGTACGAGCCCTGGCATCTGGCCGCCCATCTGGTGGACGAGTCGACGTGGTCCGGGCTGCCCGAGCTGACGCCGACGCTGGTGCGCCACCGGGTGGAACCGGGGGCTCCGGCGCATCTGTCCGTGGGGCTCGGCCGGATCGAGGCGGCCGGGCGCGGCGAGACGCTGCTCGTGGTGGTGCCGGAGCGGCCGGGGGCGGGGCTGCTGGAGCGGGTCCACGACGCGCGCCGGGCCGGGGCGACGGTGCTCTCCCTGGACAACGGCGATCCGGAGGTGCGCGGGCTCGCCCACGAGGCGCTGTCCGTGGCGGACGGCGACGACGTGGACCTGGACACGGTGCAGCATCTGGTGAGCGCGGCGGCCGGGGAGAACGGGCCGCCGGTGCCGCGCGGCCGGCGCCGCTTCCGGGACCGGCTGTCCCGGCTCGCCGACCAACTGACCGCACCCCCGCCGCCCCGGTGGTGACGGCGCACCGGTGGTGACCGCGCCCCGGTGGTGTCTGCACCCTGGTGGTGTCCGCGCCCGCGCCCCGGCGGTGAGCGGCCCCCCGCCCCGGTGGCGAGCGGGCGCGGGACCCGCCCGGCCGCCGCGGCCGATATCCGTTTGCCCAGGACACGGACCGGGACGGACCATGTCTCCTCGTGACCTCCCGCACCTCCCCCGCCGCCCGCCCGTCCCTGGCGGCCCGGCTCTCCGCCCTGCTGCCCGATCTCTCGCCCTGGCGCTCGTCGGCGGACTTCCGCCTCCTGTGGGTGCAGGGGCTCGTCACCTACTTCGGCAGTTTCATGGCGCTGATCGCGCTGCCGCTCCAGATCAAGGAGCTGACCGGCTCCCCGCTGGCCGTCGGCGCGATGGGCGCGGTCGAACTGGTGCCCCTGGTGGTGTTCGGGCTGTACGGCGGGGCGCTCGCGGACGCGGTGGACCGGCGCAAGGTCATCCTGGCCACCGAGGCGGGACTCGGACTGCTGGCCCTGGCCCTGCTGGTCAACGCCTGTCTGCCCGATCCGCTGCTGTGGCCGCTCTACGTCGTGGCCGGCGGGGTCTCCGCGCTCGCCGGGCTGCAGCGGCCCGCCCTCGACTCGCTGATGGCCCGCATCGTGCCGCACGACCAGCTGGGCGCCGCCGCCGCGCTGAACTCGCTGCGCTGGCAGGCCGGCGCGATCATGGGCCCGGCGCTGGCCGGGCTGGTGGTGGCCTACGCGGGGCACGCCACGGCCTACGCGGTGACCGTGACCACCTTCACCGCCTCCGTCCTGATGTGCCGGCGGCTGGCGCCCGCGCCGCCCGCCGAGAAGGGCGCGAAGCCCTCCCTGCGCGGGATCGCCGAGGGGGCCCGCTACGCCTGGAGCAGGCCGGTGCTCCTCGGGACGTACGCGATCGACATGGCGGCCATGTTCTTCGCCTTCCCGAACACGATCTTCCCGTTCCTCGCCGACGACCTGGACGCGGACTGGGCGCTGGGGCTGATGTACGCGGCGGGCTCGGCCGGCTCGCTGCTGCTGGGGCTCACCAGCGGCTGGACCGCCCGGGTGCGCAGGCACGGGCTCTTCGTGCTGTTCGGCGCGGCCGTCTGGGGGCTGGCGATCGCGGCGGCGGGCTGGTTCGGCAACGTGTGGCTGGTGCTGGTCTGCCTGGCGGTGGCCGGGGCGGGCGACATGCTCAGCGGACTGGGCCGGTCGACCATCTGGAACCAGACGATCCCGGAGGAGCTGCGGGGGCGGCTCGCGGGCATCGAGGTGCTGTCGTACAGCGTCGGCCCCCAACTGGGCCAGGTCAGGGCCGGTGCCATGGCGGGCTGGACGGGGACCCGGACCGCGATCTGGAGCGGGGGCGTGGCCTGTGTCGCCTCGGTGGCCCTGCTGGCGACGGCCCTGCCGAAGCTCCTGACCTACGACGCGGAAACGGACGAGGACGCGCTGCGCCGACGTGCGCGGAGCGAGGAAACCCTGGGCGCTGCGGGGACGGGTACGCATACGGATACGGATACGGCAGGTGTGGGCACGACGGGCCCTGCGGGGACGGATACGGATGCGGCAGGTGCGGGCGCGACGGGCCCGGCAGGTGCGGCGACGGGCTGAGCCCGGGGCGGGGGTCCGTCGGACGCGGCGGGGGTCACGGGCACGGCGGGCGTCGCAGGTGCGGGCTGAGCCCGGGGCGGGGGCCCCGGGCCCGCGGTTCCGGGCCGCGGGGGCTCAGCCGGCCGCGTCCTCGTCCGGGCCCTGGCGGTCGTGCCACTTGGGATCGTTCTCCCACTCCAGGTTCCGTTCCCGTGCGATGTCCATGGCGTGCTGGGCCTCCTCGCGCGTGGCGTACGGGCCGAAGCGGTCCTTCGCCGGGCACTCCGGGCCCTCCTCGACCTTCTTGTGCTCCAGGCAGTAGAACCACTCGCCCGGCTTGCCCACCGTGCGCTTCTTGAACAGGGCCATCCCGTGCTCCTTTCCTCTGTGCCATGCTGCCCCAGCCGCGCTGGTTAGACTCGCTGGCATGTCTGGTCAGTCGCTGCTTGTGCCGGGGGAGCTCACTCCCGTCCGTTCCGTGCCCGGAAACATCCGGCGCCCCGAGTATGTGGGCAAGCCGGCCCCGACGCCGTACACCGGCCCCGAGGTCCAGGACGCCGACACCGTCGAGCGCATGCGCGTCGCCGGGCGGATCGCCGCCCAGGCGATGGCCGAGGCGGCCAAGCACATCGCCCCGGGCGTCACGACGGACGAACTCGACCGCGTCGCCCACGAGTTCATGTGCGACCACGGCGCGTACCCGTCGACGCTGGGTTACCGGGGCTTCCCCAAGTCGCTGTGCACCTCGGTCAACGAGGTGATCTGCCACGGGATCCCGGACTCCACGGTGCTGCGCGACGGGGACATCGTGAACCTCGACGTGACCGCGTACCTGAACGGGGTGCACGGCGACAACAACGCCACCTATCTCTGCGGCGACGTGGACGAGGAGTCGCGGCTGCTCGTGGAGCGCACCGAGGAGGCGTTGAACCGCGCGATCAAGGCGGTGCGGCCGGGCCGCCAGATCAATGTGATCGGCCGGGTCATCGAGTCGTACGCGAAGCGCTTCGGCTACGGCGTGGTGCGGGACTTCACCGGGCACGGGATCAACTCCTCGTTCCACTCCGGGCTGATCATCCCGCACTACGACAGCCCGCACGCCACCACCGTGATGCGCCCCGGCATGACGTTCACCATCGAGCCGATGCTGACGCTCGGGACGCATGACTACGACATGTGGGACGACGGCTGGACCGTGGTGACGAAGGACCGCAAGCGCACCGCCCAGTTCGAGCACACCCTGGTCGTGACGGAGACGGGCGCGGACATCCTCACGCTTCCGTAAGGCCCCCTCCCTCGGTTACCGACGGGCCCCCGGGACGCGGCCGACGCCCGGTTCACGATCGGCACCCGTTCACGACCGGCCCCGGTCGCGGTCGGCCCGTTCACGGTCGGCCCCGCTCACGACCCTGGCGTGGTCGCGGGTATCGCGGGGATCAGCACCTCCCGGCACCACTGGCCAAAGCCGGTGGGGGCCGGGTCGGTCAGGGCACGCCATTCGGGCTCGTAGATGCCGTCGTCCTGCGCGGCGGCCATGTCGAGCAGGCCCTGGGCCCATGCCTCGTGCATCCCGTACCGCGTCAGCGTCGCCTTGTACGCCTCGGGGGCGGGGCGCTCGAAGCGGACCGGGCGCTCCAGGACCTCCGACAGGACCTCCGCCATGCCGTCGGGGGTGAGGGAGTCCGGGCCGATCAGCGGAACGGTCCGCTGTCCGCTCCAGGAGTCGTCGGCGAGCAGGCGGGCGGCCGCGGCGGCGATGTCGCGGGTGGCGACGAGCGGCAGCGCGCGGTCGGCGGCGACGGGCAGCGAGAGCACGCCGTGCGTCCTGAGCGCCTCCGCCTGATGGAGCAGGTTCTCCATGAAGAACGGCATGGCCAGGGCCCGATAGCCGGCCCCGGTGGCCTCGATCGCCGCGTCCATCGCGAACGCGGCCGACAACTGCCCGGCGGGAGCCCCGTATCCCCGGCCCAGGCTGCTGACCCCGACGATGCGCCGGACCCCCCGGTCCACGACGGCCGCGCAGGCCGGGCGGGTGAAGCCGAGGTAGTGCTCCCGGATGTCGTCGGCTCCCGGGTCCGGCGGGACCAGCCAGAGCACGCTGTCGGCGCCCTCGAACGCCTCCCCGAGCACCGCGGGGTCGCGATGGGAACCCCGGACGATCTCGACGCGCTCACGCGCCTCCGGGGCGAGACGGTCGGGGTCGCGGGCGATCACCCGGACCTTCCGGCCGTCGTCGAGCAGCAGGCCGAGCACCTGGCGGCCGATGCGGCCGGTGGGAGCGGTGAGGACGATCACGGAAGCCTCCGAAGTGCGCAGGACTGTGGTGCGGCACGGCGCGCCGCCCGTCGTCGACGACCCGCCGTTTCCACTGATAACGATTGCACGCTAACACCGATACCGCAAGGCGCTAACAGCGTTCCGTTATCATCGGAAACCATGGAGACCGAGCACCCCGCCCCCGCCGAGAGCAACCGCCAACGGATCATCGACTCCGCCACCCGGCTGCTGGCGGAGGAGGGCCGCGAGGCGGTGTCGACGCGAGCCGTCAGCGCCGCGGCCGGGGTCCAGGCCCCCACCATCTACCGGCTCTTCGGTGACAAGCAGGGCCTGCTCGACGCCGTCGCCGCGCACGGATTCGCCAGCCACGTCGACGAGAAGGCCGCACTCGAATCGACCGGCGACCCGGTGGAAGACCTGCGCAGGGGCTGGGACTTCAACACGGAGTTCGGGCTGGCCAATCCGGCCCTGTACACCCTGATGTACGCCCAGCCCCGCCCCGGCACACCCTCCCCCGCCGCCACCGCCGCGCTGGAGATCCTCGCCGCCCACATCCACCGGATCGCGGAGGCCGGGCGCCTGCGGATCGACGAGTCACGCGCCACGCACCTGGTGCACGCCGTGGGCGGCGGCACCACCCTCTCCCTCATCGCCACCCCCGAGGACGACCGGGACCTGAGCGTGTCCTATCTGGCAAGAGAGGCGGTCATCGCCGCCATCACCACCGAGGCCCCCACCTCCCCGCCCCCCGGGCCCGCCGCGGCGGCCGTGGCCCTGCACGCCCTCCTCCCCCGCACCGACACACTGACGACCGGAGAACGCGCCCTGCTCACGGAGCTGCTCGACCGCATCTCGACCACCCCCGACGAGACCGCCTGACACCTGACACCGGACACCTGCCGCCTGCCGCCTGCCGCGACCATCCGGCAGCAGACCCCGCACCACCACCCGACGCCACCACCCGACACGGGCACCCGACGAGACGGAACGGACGGAAGGACCGCGCCGTCACGTGTCCACTTTTCCCGACAGCGCGTCGGCAAGCGGTTGACTTAGGTAAGCCTAAGTAGGAAGATCGGCGTACCGGCAAGCGTCGCGGTGGTCCACCGCGACGGGCCGATATATCCCCTTCTTTCTGGACTTCCCTGTCCCCTCGGCCCCGGAGGCCCGCCTTGGACGCAACCGCTACCGCCACGCCCACCACGCCCTTCTCGACCCTGATCCGCACCGCGTCGCACGAGCAGCACACCGAGGCGGAGACCACGACCTTCATGGCCGATCTGCTCGGCGGGCGGCTCGGAGTGGACGCGTACACCCGGTACACCGAGCAACTGTGGTTCGTGTACCGGGCGCTGGAGGAGGGCGCGCGGGGGCTGGCCGGTGACCCGGTCGCCGGGCCGTTCGTGCGGCCGGAGCTGATGCGTACCGCCGAACTGGAGCGCGATCTCACCCATCTGCGGGGCGCGGACTGGCGCGAGGGCCTGGAGCCGCTGCCGGCCACCGCCGCGTACGCCGCCCGGATCGCCGCGTGCGCGCGCACCTGGCCGGGCGGGTACATAGCCCACCACTACACCCGCTACCTGGGCGACCTGTCGGGCGGTCAGATCATCCGGGACAAGGCCGAGCGGACCTGGGGCTTCGCGCGCAAGGGCGACGGGGTGCGGTTCTACGTGTTCGAGGACATAGCCAA
This sequence comes from Streptomyces sp. NPDC001515, assembly GCF_053597115.1. NCBI lineage: Bacteria > Bacillati > Actinomycetota > Actinomycetes > Kitasatosporales > Streptomycetaceae > Streptomyces > Streptomyces sp. NPDC001515. The sequence goes on along the minus strand of NZ_JBSFHN010000002.1, from coordinate 11,715 downwards.
CCCCGCCGCCTTCAAGCGCGACTACCGCGACCTGCTGGACGCGGTGAACGCGGACGATCAGGAGAAGCGGCGGATCGTGGACGAGTGCAAGCGCGCGTTCGCGCTGAACACCGCCGTGTTCCGGGAGCTGGGCGACACCTTCCGGGCCGCCTGACGCCGTCGCCCGACACGGCCTAGCCGTGGTGGACCAGCGCCACCCTGCCGCCGATCTCCACCGTGCCGTCCGGCGCCGGGGCGGTGAGGATCTGGGAGCCGCGACCCTGTGCGATGTTGAGCGCGCGACCGAGTTCCGCGCTCAGCAACAGGGCCGCGGCTCCCGTCGCTTCGTCCTCCGCGATGCCGTCATCCCTACGGGGGAACGCCCGAGCCCGCACCCGCCCCGCCGCCTCGTCCTCCCACGCCCAGGCGTACAGCCAGCCCTCGCCCGGCGGCGGAGCCGGCAGCGCGTCGACCTCGGCGGCCGAGGCGTACCGCTCCAGCCGGCGCGGGGGCGCCCATTCGGGGCGGGCGGTGATCCAGGTGAACTCCCCGTCGTGGCGGGCGAACACCTCGCCCACGCCCAGTTCCAGGATCTCCAGATCGAGCAGCCAGGCCGCCCCGACCACGGGATGTCCGGCGAACGGCAGCCTGAGACCGGGGGTGTAGATGTCCAGCTCGCCGCGTTCGGGGTCGTCCACGAACACCGTTTCGCTGAAGCCGAGTCGCCGCGCCAGCGCCTGGCGGGAGACCGGATCGGGGTAGCCGCGCCCGTCGCGGACGACGCCGAGGGGGTTGCCGTGCCGGCCGTCGGGGCCGCAGAACACGCGCAGCACATCGGTGCCGGCGGGTACGTCGTAGTGGTTCACGTCCGCATTCAAGCACCCGTCCGGGCACCGGTTCCTCCTGAGGACCGGCACCCGGGCGGGTCCCGTCGTACCGCGAGACGGGTCAGACGGTACGGCGGCGGCGCGCGACGACGACCGCTCCGGCACCGGCCGCCACGATGACGCCCGAGGCGGCGAACAGGGCGCCGGCCGGGAGGTCCGAGCCGGTGGAGGCAAGGGCCCCGGAGCCGCCGACCGTACCGCCGCCGCCCACGGTGCCGCCGGTGGACGAACCGGAGTTCGTGGTCGTCCCACCCGTGGAGTCACCGGTGGACGGCAGGGTCGCGTCCTTGTCGAGGGCGACCGCGACGGTCAGCGCGTCGAGCTGCTCGCCCGCCTTGTACATCCCGCCGAAGACCTTGGCCGCGCCGGCGGCGGTGAGGGTGGCGGGCACGGCCGAGAGGGTCACCACGCCGTTCTTCGCGGTGAGTCCGCCGGCGGGCAGCCTGAGGTCGGCGACCGTCAGCGCGGTGTACGTGGACGTCTTGCCGGTGGCCCGGTCCTTCGCCGTGACATCGGCGACGAGACGGCCCTCGGTTCCCTGGGCCCGGATCTCCAGGCCGGTCAGCGAGAGGTCGAGGGCGTAGCTGCCGTTCTCCTCGTGCCCGAGGAAGCGGACCTTTCCGTCGAAGGCGGCCGTGAGGGTCTTCTTCGCGGCGTCGAACTCACCGGTGGCGTCGGGGAAGCGGTAGCCCCGGCCGGTCGCGGTGGCTCCGGCGGTCGTCTCGACGCGTCCGTGCGCGATGGGGCCCGTGACGTACGAGCGGAAGGAGGACTTCACGCCCCAGTCCAGGGTGCCGTCGGCGATCTCACCTCGGGAGGCGGGGCGGCCGGTGGCCGTGGCGGTGCTCGTCGGGGTGGGCTCGGGGGTGGACGTGGTGGGCTCGGTGGTGGGCTTCTCCGTCGGCTTCGTCGTCGGATCGGTGGGCTTCGTGGTCGGGTCGGTGGGCTTCGTGGTCGGCTTCTCCGTGGGCTCGGTCGGGGCCTTGACGGCCGTGACGGTGAGCGTGGCGGGGTCGAGCACCTCCCCTTCCTTGTACTGGCCGTTGAAGGCCGCGGAGCCCGCCTTGGTCAGCGTGGCGGGGATGTCCGTGAAGACCATCGCCCCGCCCGCGCCCTGGCCCGGACGGACGGCCGAGAGGTCGAGATCGGCGACGGCCACGTCGTTCACGGTGCCCTGCGGGGTCGCCACGTCGGCGGTGATCGCGCCGCCGGTTCCGCTGGTGGAGAGCTTGAGGTCGGAGAGCGTGATGTCGAGGACGCCGCCGTGCGCCGAGAAGGTGACGCTGCCGTCGAAGGCGGTGTCGGTGCCGTGCGTGGTGAGGTCGTAGGTGCCCTTGCCGTTGCCGAAGGTGAAGACGCCGTTGGAGGCGGCCTGGGTGGCACCGTCCTTGACCGTGATGGTCCCGGCGGCGCCGACGTACGTGCGGAAGGACTGCTTGAAGCCCCAGTCCAGCGTGCCGTCCTTCAGTTCCGTCGTGGAGGCGGCGGCCTCCTGCGTGGACGGAGCGGCGGCGAGTGCCGGCAGGGCGAAGACGGCGCCGAGGGTGGCGGCCGTCGCGACGGCTGCGGCGAGGGTGATGGGGCGGCGGGTGGCTGCCATGGTCGGGGGTCTCCTCAGGGGTGGAACAGATATCGGGGGAAGGGGATGCGGGGACGGGGATGTGACGGAGTCACGGGATGTGGGAGTCACGGGAGGTGACGGGCACGGGGTACGGAGGGGTCAGGAACTGGGGGGTGTGGGGGTCGTGGGGTCTGTGGTGGGGCGGTTGCGGCGAACCAGGACGAGCACCCCGGCCGCGACGGCTGCCAGGACTCCGGCGCCGCCGAGGACCGCGTACAGCCCGGCGCGGGAGCCCTCTTCGGGCGCGGCGGCGGCGGGGGCGGTGCTCGCCGGGGCCTCGGTGGCCGAGGGGGTCGGGTCGCTGCCCAGGTCGGGGAGGGCGGGCAGCTCCGCCGAGGGCTCGACGGCCACGGCCAGCGAGACCGGGTCCATGGCGGTGCCCGCCGTGTAGAGCGAGCCGAAGGCCCTGGCCCCGCCGGAGGTCAGGGTGGCCGGGGCCTCGGTGAGTGCGGCGACCCCGTTCCTCGGGACGAAGTCCTGGGCGGTGAAGGTGACCAGCGGGACGGCCCTGCTGATGGTGCCGTCGGTGCGGACGTCGGCGCTCAGCGTGCCCCGGCCCGCCTTCACGGCGACCGCGAACCGGGACAGCGTCAGGTCGAGCCCGCCCGCCCCGGTGAAGCGGACGCTGCCCGCGAAGGCCGCCGCCAGGGTCTCCCTCGCGGGGTCGTACGTGCCGGTGCCGTGGGGGAAGCGGAAGAGCGCCCCGCCGTCCTGGGCACCGCCGGACAGCGTCCACGTGCCCTGTCCGATCGAGCCGGTGACGTATTCGCGGTAGGTGCGGCGCACGCCCCAGTCGACGGCGGCGTCCTCGATCCGGCCGGCCGGGACGGTCTTCTTCGGCACCGCGCTCGGGCCCTTCCCGGACGGGGAGGAGGACGGGGCAGGCGTCCCGGCCGGTGCCGTGGTGTCCACGGAGAGGCTGACCGGGTCCAGTGGGGTCCCGGCCGTGTAGTAGCCGGCGAAGGCCTGGGCGCCCCGCGCGGTCAGCGTGGCCGGGACGCGGGTGAGGGCGACGGGGGTGGAGCCGCCCCGCATGTCGATGCCGCCCAGAGAGAGCGTGGCCAGCGGGACCTGGGCGGCGGAGGTGACCCGTCCGGTCCCCCGGTCCCTGCTCGTCACATCGGCGTGGACCGTGCCGATGCCGCCCTGGACGCGGACGGTGGGGCGGCTGATCGTGAGGTCGAGTTCGTACGAACCGTCCGCCTTTCGGTGGCCGGTGAAGTGGACACCGCCCGAGAAGCCGGAGCGGAACGCGCCGCTCGCCGGGTCGTAGGAGCCCGTGGCCGAGTGGAAGCGGAACTGCCCGGAACCGACCGTGGCGGCGCCGCCCGTCAGGCTCCAACTCCCCTGCGCGATCGGGCCCGTGACATAGCTCTGGAACGAGGACTTGATGCCCCAGTCCAGCCGCCCGCCCTGGACCGTGCGGGCCGCCGCCTGCGCGGACGTGGTCGGAAGCAGCGCTGCCGCCACCACCCCCACGAGCGCCACACCGAGCGCGCGGACAGCTGGGAACGACGGCATGGGAACCCCTCCGAGAACTAGAAAGTAAGGTAAGGCTAACCTAATATACGAACAGCCTGTGCTGGTAACCCTTTTCGGCACATTGCTCGCAAACAGCCGCCAATCGCATGCCATGGAACGACAGGACGGTGCCCCGTGCGCTTCTCACAGGACTTCGCCCCACCGGGACGCGCACGCGGCGCCGCCCGTCCGGCCGCGCTCGCCGCCACCGCCGTCCTGGTGCTGGCCGGGTGCGGGGGCACCGGCGCCCCCTCGGCGCGGACGGCGGGGGCCGGAGCCTCCGCGAGCGCCGCCGCCGACCGGGTCGAGCCGCTGGCCACCACGCCCGAACCCCGGCTCCCGGTCACCGTCGGATCGGCGGACGGCCGGCGGACCACCGTGGCCTCGGCCGACCGGATCGTGCCGCTGACCGGCGGACTGAGCGAGATCGTGTTCACTCTCGGGCTCGGCGAGCGGGTGGTGGCCCGGGACGTCACCGCCACCTTCGAACAGGCCGCGGACCTCCCCGTGGTGACACGGGCCCATGACGTCTCGGCGGAGAGCGTGCTGTCGCTGCGGCCCACCGTCGTCCTCGCCGAGACCACGACCGGACCGGCCGAGGCCGTCGCCCAGATCCGCGACGCCGGGATCCCGCTCGTCGTGATCGATCCCGCCACGGAACTCGCCGACGTGGGCCGCCGGATCACCGCCGTGGCCGCCGCCCTCGGCGTCCCGGACGCGGGAACGGCGCTGGAGCGGCGCACCCGGGAACGGATCGACGCGGTGCGCGACTCCGTTCCCGCACCGGCCGGCGGGGCGGCCAAGCCCCGCGTCGCCTTCCTCTATCTGCGCGGTTCCGCCTCCGTCTACCTCCTGGGCGGCCGGGAGTCCGGGGCGAGTTCGCTGCTGGAGGCGGCCGGGGCCGTGGACGCGGGCAAGGCGTCCGGGCTGAAGAAGGACTTCACCGCGATCACCAGCGAGGCCCTGGCCACGGCGGCCCCCGACGCGATCCTCGTCATGACCAAGGGCCTCGAATCCGTCGGCGGGATCGACGGACTGGTGAAGATCCCCGGCGTCGCGGAGACCCCCGCCGGGATGGACCGGCGGATCGTCTCCGTCGACGACGGGGTGCTGCTGAACTACGGACCGCGCACGGACCGGGTACTGCGCGAACTGATCGCCCAGCTCTACCCGGAGAAGGGAGCGGCCCGATGACCGCCCGCTGCGAACCCCCCCTCGCGCAGGACACTCCCGCACCGGCCGGCGCACCGCCCCGGGCCCGGCGCACGACCGCCTTCCTCCTCACCGCCGGACTCGTCGCCGCGCTCCTGGTGTGCTGTCTGCTCTCCGCCGGGCTCGGCGCGTACGGCATTCCGCTCGGGGACGTCCTCGCCTCCGTCCAGCACCGGGCGGGGCTCGGCGGCCACGCGCTGGACCGGGTCGCCGAGAGCGTCCTGTGGAACGTGCGGCTGCCCCGCGTGGTCCTCGCCCTGCTGGTCGGCGCCTCGCTGGGCTGCGCCGGGGCCTTGATGCAGGGCGTGTTCGGCAATCCGCTCGCCGAGCCGGGGGTGATCGGGATCTCCTCGGGCGCGGCGGTCGGCGCGGTCGCCTCGATCGCGCTCGGACTCGGCTTCTTCGGCAACTGGACCGTGACCGTCTGCGCGTTCGTCGCCGGACTCCTCACCGTCCTGCTGGTGTACGCGCTGTCGCGCTCGGGCGGCCGGACGGAGGTGGTGACGCTGATCCTGACCGGGATCGCCGTCAACGCCTTCGCGGGCGCGCTGATCGGGCTGTTCATCTTCTTCGCGGACAACGCGCAGATCTCCCAGATCACGTTCTGGCAGCTCGGTTCGCTGGCGCAGGCGACGTGGCCGAAGGTCCTGGCGGTGCTGCCGTGCGCGGTGCTGGGGCTGGCCGTCGCGCCGTTCCACGCCCGCCGGCTGGATCTGCTGGCGCTCGGCGAACGGCCGGCCCGCCACCTCGGGGTCGACGTCGAACGGCTCCGCGTGGTGCTGGTGCTGGTGGTGGCGCTGCTGACCGCCGCCGCCGTCGCGGTCGCCGGGATCATCTCGTTCGTCGGGCTGCTGGTGCCGCATCTGCTGCGGATGGCGAACGGCCCGGGGCACCGCTTCCTGGTCCCGGGCAGCGCGCTGGGCGGGGCGCTGGTGCTGGTGGCCGGGGACCTGGCGGCCCGTACCGTCGCGGATCCGGCCGAACTGCCCCTCGGCGTACTGACCGCACTCCTCGGCAGCCCGTTCTTCTTCTGGCTGCTGCGCAGGACCCGTCGCAAGCAAGGTGGTTGGGCATGAGAAGGCCGCGGAACCCGTTCACGGCGCGTCCCCGGCGGCTGCCGGCTCCGGTCTCCCTTGGGACGGCGGTGGCCGAGGCGCGCGGGCTGCGGGTCCGGCTCGGCGGCCGGCCGGTGCTGGACTCCATCGATCTGGCGGCCCGTGCGGGCGAGGTGCTGGCGCTGGTCGGCCCGAACGGGGCCGGGAAGTCGACGCTGCTGGCCACGCTCGCCGCCGATCTGCCCGCCGAGGCCGGCACGGTGAGCGTCGACGGCCGGTCCGTCACCGACTGGTCCGCCGCCGAACTGGCCCTGCGCCGGGCCGTGCTGCCGCAGTCCGCCGCACTCTCCTTCCCCTTCCCGGTGGAGGAGGTGGTACGGATGGGGCGGGCGCCCTGGGCCGGTACGGACCGGGCCGACGAGGACGATCCGGCGGTCCGCGCGGCGATGGCGGCCACGGAGGTCACCGCCTTCGCCGCCCGCCCCTTCTCCGCGCTCTCCGGCGGCGAGCGGGCCCGGGTGGCGCTGGCCCGGGTGCTGGCGCAGCGCGCCCCGCTGCTGCTGCTCGACGAGCCGACGGCCGCGCTCGATCTGCGCCATCAGGAGCTGGTGCTGCGGATCTGCCGGGAGCGGGCCGCCGCCGGGGACGCGGTGGTGGTGGTGCTGCACGATCTGGGACTCGCGGCGGCGTACGCGGACCGGGCCGCGGTGCTGCACGGCGGGCGGATCGCGGTGGCGGGCCCGCCCGCCGAGGTGTTCCGCGGCGAACTGCTCGGCGCGGTCTACCGGCAGCCGGTGGAGGTGTTCCCGCACCCCCGGACCGGGGTGCCGCTCGTCGTACCGGAACGGGCTTCTTGACCCGCGCTTGACCCTTTACGGGTTCGCTCATGGGTCGACCGTGATCTCGCCGTTCCTGTGGGTCCCCAGTGAGAGCTGAATCACTGCAGAGGGGGGTAACAGTCAGGTAAGCCTCGGTTAAGTTAGGTCCGCCTCACCCACCTTTGTCCGACCCGCCGTTCCTCCCTTCGTCCCCTGTGGAGTCCGCATGCGAGCCGTTCGTCTCTCCGTCGTCACCGCTGCCGCCGCCGCGGCCGCCCTGACCGCCGTCACGGGCTGCTCCGAGAAGAGCGACGGCAAGGGCGAGGGGGCCGTCCAGGTCGTCGCCAAGGACGACGCCTGCGAGGTGTCGAAGACGAAGCTGCCGGCCGGCCACGTCGAACTGGCCGTGGAGAACAAGGGTTCCAAGGTCACCGAGGTCTACGTCCTCTTCCCGGACGACCGCATCGTCGCCGAGCGCGAGAACATCGGTCCCGGCACCAAGGCCACCATCACCGCCGAGATCAAGGCCGGTTCGTACGAGATCGCCTGCAAGCCCGGGATGAAGGGCCACGGCATCCGGCAGAAGATCGAGGTCAGCGGCGGCAGGGCGGCCAAGCGCAGCCCGGAGATGGACCGGGCGGTGGCCGCGTACCGCACCTACGTCCAGGCGCAGGCCGACCAGACGCTGCCGAAGGTCAAGGTCTTCACGGACGCCGTCGCCGCCGGGGACATCGAGGCCGCGAAGAAGGCGTACGCCGACTCCCGTATCGGCTGGGAGCGCACCGAGCCGGTCGCCGAGTCCTTCGGCGACATCGACCCGAAGGTCGACGTCCGCGAGGACGGGCTGGAGGACGGCCAGAAGTGGACCGGCTGGCACCGCCTGGAGAAGGCGCTGTGGCACGACAAGAAGCTGGGCGCCGAGGAGAAGGCCCTCGCCCCCGCCCTCTACAAGGACCTGGTCGACTGGCAGAAGCGCGTCGGCACCGCGGACATCACCCCGACCTCCATGGCCAACGGCGCCAAGGAACTCCTCGACGAGGTCGCCACCGGCAAGGTGACCGGTGAGGAGGAGCGCTACAGCCACACCGACCTGGCCGACTTCAAGGCCAACGTCGAGGGCGCCGAGCAGTCCTACCAGCTGCTCAAGCCGATCGCCGCGAAGAACGACGCGGAGCTGACCGCCACCCTGGACAAGCGGTTCGCGGAGCTGAACACGCTGCTCGACACCTTCCGCGCGGACAAGACGTCCTACGTCTTCACCTCGTACGACAAGGTCGGCAAGGCCGACCGCAAGAAGCTGTCCGACGCGGTCAACGCCCTGGCCGAGCCGCTGTCCCGGCTCGCCGCCGCGGTGACGAAGTAAGCGGACGGGAAGGGGCCCGGGGATGACCGGTCAGGCCGAGGAGAACAGCGCCGCCTCCACCGCGCCGTCGCGCCGGGCCGTGCTCGGCTGGGGCGGTGCGGGGCTGGCGCTCGGCGCCGCCGTGGCGGGCACCGCCGTGGCCGCCGTGCGCTCCGACGACACGCCCGTCGCCGCCGCGGACAGCGGGGCGGCGGTGCCCTTCCACGGGGCGCACCAGGCCGGGATCGCCACGGCCGTCCAGGACCGGCTGCACTTCGCCGCGTTCGACGTGACGACGAAGGACCGCGCGGAGCTGGTGGCGCTGCTCAAGGAGTGGACGAGGGCGGCGGAGCGGATGACGGCCGGTCACGCGGTCGGGGACGGCGCCTTCGGCGGACTGCCCGAGGCGCCGCCGGACGACACGGGCGAGGCGCTGGGCCTCAGGCCGTCCCGGCTGACGCTGACGATCGGCTTCGGCCCCTCGCTGTTCGCCAGGGGCCGGTTCGGGCTGGAGGACCGGCGGCCGGACGCCCTCGTGGACCTGCCGAAGTTCCCCGGCGACAATCTGGACGCGGCGCGCAGCGGCGGCGATCTGTGCGTGCAGGCCTGCGCGGACGATCCGCAGGTGGCGGTGCACGCGATCCGCAATCTGGCCAGGATCGGCATGGGCCGGACCGCGATCCGCTGGTCGCAGCTGGGGTTCGGCAAGACCTCGTCCACCACGCCCGACGCCCAGACCCCGCGCAACATGATGGGCTTCAAGGACGGCACCCGGAACATCTCCGGCACCGACACCGCCGCGCTGGACCGCCATGTGTGGGTCGGCGCGAAGGACGGCACCGACTGGATGACCGGCGGTTCCTATCTGGTGGCGCGGCGGATCCGGATGCACATCGAGACCTGGGACCGGGCCGGGCTCCAGGAGCAGGAGGACGTGTTCGGCCGCGACAAGGGCGAGGGCGCCCCGGTCGGCAGGTCCAAGGAGCGGGACGAGCCGTTCCTCAAGGCGATGCTGCCGACCGCGCACGTACGGCTGGCGCACCCCGACAGCAACGGCGGCGCGCAGATCCTGCGGCGCGGCTACTCCTTCACCGACGGCACGGACGGTCTCGGCCGGCTCGACGCCGGGCTGTTCTTCCTCGCCTACCAGCGCGACACCCGCAAGGCGTTCGTCCCGCTGCAACGGCGCCTGGCCGCGCACGACGCGCTCAACGAGTACATCCAGCACGTGGGTTCGGCGCACTTCGCCGTCCCGCCGGGCGTCCGCGACACGGACGACTGGTGGGGCCGGGCGCTGTTCTCGTAACGGGACGCGAAGCGGAAAGGGAACCGAGACGTGTTCAGCAACTTCCTGATCGGACTGCGCGAGGGGCTGGAGGCCAGCCTCGTCGTCTGCATCCTCATCGCGTATCTGGTGAAGACGGGCCACCGCGACAGGCTGGCCCCCATCTGGATCGGTGTGTCCATCGCGGTCGTGGTCAGCCTGGCGTTCGGCGCGGGGCTGGAGTTCGGCTCGCAGGAGATGACGTTCAAGGCCCAGGAGGCGCTGGGCGGTTCGCTGTCCATCGTCTCGGTGGGCCTGGTGACCTGGATGGTCTTCTGGATGCGGCGCACCGCGCGTCATCTGAAGACGGAGCTGCACGGCAAGCTGGACGCGGCGCTCGCGATGGGGACCGGGGCGCTGGTCGCCACGGCGCTGCTGGCGGTGGGCCGCGAGGGGCTGGAGACCTCGCTGTTCGTGTGGCGCGCGGTGCACGCGGCGGACGACGGCTGGCATCCGATGATCGGGGCGCTGCTGGGCATCCTCGCGGCCGTGGTGCTGGGGTGGCTGTTCTACCGGGGCGCGCTGAAGATCAATCTGTCGAAGTTCTTCACCTGGACCGGCGGGATGCTGGTGGTGGTCGCGGCGGGCGTGCTGGCGTACGGCGTGCACGACCTCCAGGAGGCCGAGTTCCTGGGCGGTCTGCGCGACCGGGCGTTCGACATCAGCGGGGCGGTCCCGCCGGACAGCTGGTACGGCACCCTGCTGAAGGGGACGTTCAACTTCCAGCCGGATCCCACCGTTCTCCAGATCACGGTGTGGGCGCTGTATCTGGTCCCCACCCTCGCGCTGTTCCTCGCCCCGGTAGGGTTCGGACGGTCAGGGAGCCCTGCTGTGGGGGCGACGGATCAGAAGGCGCGGAAGTCAACGGATGAGAAGCCTGAGGCCGGTTCGGCCGGCAACGGGGCTCGCGGCGGCGATAGTGCTGTGCATGACGGCGAGCGGGTGCGTGACGGTGCACGGCGAGCTGGAAGTCGTTCCGGCGGCGACGCGGTCTGAGGCCGCGCGGGCCCTGAACGACTTCACCACCGCGTACAACGCGGCGGACAAGGCGTACGACCCCGCCCGGGACGAGAAGCAGGTCACCGGCGCGCTGGGGGCGATCAACCAGGCCGGGCTGACCGCCCGGCACAAGAACAACCCGGGCGGCAATCCGAACCACCGTCCGCTGGAGCTGACCGACGCCACCTACGTCATCCCCAAGAAGGCGGGCTGGCCCCGGTGGTTCCTCGCGGACACCGACTCCAACCGGGACCGGGACGAGGGCGCCCAGGACACGCGCTGGCTGATCGCCTTCGTCAAGTCCGGCCCCCGTCAGGGGTGGAAGGCGGCCTATCTGGCGGTCGTCTCCCCGTCCCGTATCCCGGAGGCGGCGAAGGACGGCGACGGCAGGGCCACGCCGGTCGCGGCGGACGGCCCGGGTCTGGCCGTCGCTCCTCGGGAGCTGGGCACGACGTACACCGGGTACCTCCAGGAGGCCACCCCGGACGTCTTCGCCCCGGGCACCTCGACCTCGGCCTGGCGCGCCGCGCGGCTGAACACCCGGCGGGCGGGGTTCTCGTTCCAGTTCCGCGACCAGGCGCTGGACACCGGGACGTACGCGCCACTGGGTGTGGAGACGAAGGACGGCGGCGCGCTGGTCTTCTTCACCAGCAAGCACTTCGAGCGGCAGACCGCCGCGCAGGGACTGCGTCCGCAGGTCAGCCGGGACGTCTCGGCGCTGCTGACCGGTGAGGTGAAGAGCACCCTCACCAAGGAGCGGGTCTCCAGTCAGCTGGTGTACATACCGAAGAAGGGCGCCGGCGACGGCAAGGTCGTCGTGCTGAACCGGCTGGCGGGCCTGATCTCGGCCACGGGTTCCTAACTTGATCTTTAACGTGCGTCGTCGAACGATGCGTCGTACTTGATCACTCGGTTCGGTATCTGCCGTACGCGGAAGCGGCCTTCGTCTGAACATGT